>RGWK01000407.1 GCA_010029775.1 Gammaproteobacteria bacterium | reverse complement strand
CAATCAACCGCAGCACCGGCAAGGAAGTGCTGCATGCAATCGACTTCGACGGCGAACTGTACCTGCGTCAGGAACGCGGCGGCATGCTCATGGGGACCTACGAGAAGGCCTGCAAACCCTGGTCCGAGCACGAAACCCCGTGGACCTTCGGACACGAGTTGCTGCCGCCCGATATCGATCGCATCGCTCCCTCGCTTGAAGTCGGCTTCAAGCACTTTCCGGCCTTCCAGAACGCCGGCATCAAGCAGATCGTCAATGGCCCCTTCACGTTCGCGCCCGATGGCAACCCGCTGGTCGGTCCCGTGCGCGGACTCGAGGGCTATTGGTGCGCCTGCGGCGTGATGGCCGGATTCAGCCAAGGCGGCGGTGTTGGACTCGCGCTCGCGCAATGGATGATTAACGGCGATCCCGGCATGGACGTGTGGGCGATGGATGTCGCGCGGTTCGGCGACTGGGCGAGCAAGGCCTACACCAATGCCAAGGTGCGCGAGAACTACGCCCGGCGTTTCTCGATTCGCTTCCCGAACGAGGAATTGCCGGCGGGTCGCCCGCTGAAGACTTCGCCCATTTACTCTCAACTCGCAGCGCGTGGCGCTCAGTTCGGCGCTGCGGCCGGACTCGAGGTGCCGCTGTGGTATGCGCCGGAGGGCGTGCGCGACACCTTCAGTTGGTATCGCTCAAGCGATTTCGACACGGTGGGCGCCGAGGCCCGCGCGGTGCGCGCTGGGGTCGGCCTGATGGAAGCCACCAGCTTTGCCAAGTACTCGGTGCGCGGACCGGGCGCCCTCGAGTGGCTCGATCGAATGCTGACCTGCCGCATTCCGGCCGTGGGGCGCATGACGCTCGCGCCGATGCTGAAAGAGGACGGCAAACTAATCGGCGATTTCACGCTCGCGCATGTGAGCGATGGGGACTTTCTCATCATCGGCTCCGGCATCGCCGAGGACTACCACATGCGCTGGTTCCAGCAGCACCTGCCGGCGGACGGCTCGGTGTCGATCACCGCGCATGGCAGTGATCTCTGCGGACTTGCGCTTGCGGGCCCGCGCGCGCGCGAGGTGCTCGCCGCCGTGACGACCACCGATCTGTCACCCGCGGCGTTTCGCTTCATGGACATCCGTCGCATCCCGATCGGTTTGACCTCGGCGCTCGTCGGCCGTGTGAGCTACACGGGAGACCTCGGCTACGAGATCTGGTGCCCGGCGTCTTATCAGTTGCACATCTTCGAGACGCTGATGAAGGCCGGCGCCGAGCACGGCATTCGTTTATTCGGCTCCCGTGCGCTCAATGCGCTGCGACTCGAAAAAGCCTACGGCTCCTGGGCGCGCGAGTACCGCCCGATTTATGGGCCGCTCGAAGCGGGTCTCGAGCGCTTCGTTGCACTCGACAAGCAAGCAGATTTCATTGGCAAGGCGGCCGCACGTCGCGAGCGCGACACCGGTGGCCGGCTGCGCCTGCGTTGCTTCACCGTCGATGCGCTCGATGCCGACGTGATCGGTGACGAGCCGATCTGGCGCGAGGGCAAGGTCTGCGGTTGGGTGACCTCGGGCGGCTACGCCCATGACTCGAAGGTCTCGGTCGCCCTCGGTTACGTGCCGCGGGAAATCGCCGATGAGACCGAGGGCTGGAGCATCGAGATCCTGGGCGAAATGCGCACTGCGCGCCTGCAGGCACGGCCGCTGTTCGACCCTGAAGGCGCGCGCATGGCCTCTCGCTAGGGTTCGCTCGCGCCGATCTGCTCGCGGCGCTTCGCCACGTAGGCATCAAGCGCTTCGAGTACGGCCGGATCCATCGCGGGCT
>RGWK01000406.1 GCA_010029775.1 Gammaproteobacteria bacterium | reverse complement strand
GGCGGTGGTGCCGAAGTTCGCGAGGCCAAAGGCTTTGGCGGCCTGCGCGGCGGTGAGCACGGTGCCATCGATATTGGCTGCCGTGGACACAAACGCCGTCGTAATGTTGGCGGCGGATGTCAGACGGACGCCGGTCGCACCGTCGTTGATGGCGGTGACGCCCGTGACCGCTGTTTGAGCGTTGATGGCGGCTACGGCGGCAGCACGGTTGTTGGTGGCGTTATTGGTGGTGTTGACCGAGATGGTGGTGCCGTTGATGGTGAACTGTGTCACCCCCGCATTGAACACACCACTCGGGTTGGCCGTCTGGCCGAGCGCGCCGAGGCCGAGCGCTTTGGCGGCCTCAGCACTGGTGAGGTTCGTGCCATCGACCGTAGCGTCGCTCGAGACGAACGCCGTGGTGAAGCTGCTCGATGAGGTCAGGCGTACACCCGAGGCTCCGTCGTTGACGGCCGTGACGCCGGTGGTGCCTGTCTGCGCATTGATGGCCGCCACGGTGGCGCTGCGGTTGGCGGCGGCATCATCCGTGGTGTTGACGACGATGTTGACCCCGTTGATCGTCAAGGTGGTGTTGCCACTGGCGAACACGCCCGAGGGGAAGCTTTGGGCTTGACCACTGATGGCTGCCGGCACAAACGGCACCGAGGGCAGGCTGGCCGATTGTCCGGCAATCGTTGCGGGGGTCACGTTCTGCAGCGAAATACCCGTGCCCGTATTGGTGGCGACGATGTTCTGCAAAGCCGCTGCGCCACCCGCTTTGCGGGCGTTGAAGGCGGTGATGAAGTTGTCGCGCAGGGCGTTGTCCTTTTGCGCGCTTGTCCAGGCAGTGTTAAGCGGCGTCACCGGAAGGTCGATCGCCACGCCGTTGACTGTTGCCGTGATCGGCGGCTCGAGTGCATTGAGCGTGGTAGTAGTGTTCGTTTGCGCGGTGGTGACACTGTTGGCAAGCGGCGTCGCCGTGAGATGGGTCTGGCTGGTGCTGGCATTGATCGCAGCGGCAAGATCGATGGCGCCGGGTGCAAAGGTGCCGAGTGAGAAGGTCTGCGGCGTTACTCCCTGAACGGTCAGTGTGACGGTCTGCGCCACCGGCACGGCAGGCCCGGTCAAAACGATGGGCACGGTGACGTTGACGGAGTTCAGTTCGCCGATGTCCGTCGCCTTGGCGCTCTGGATGCCGACGGTGACGGTCTCGCCGCCCATCGCACCGACCTGGAACTTGGCATTGGTGAAGGTGCCGTCGAGCAACGAGATGCCATTGAACTTGACCACGTTGGCGATACGGTTGATTTCCGCCTTGAGCTGGTCCACTTCGCCCGTGAGCGATTCACGGTCTGCGGTGACGGTCGTGCCGTTGGCAGCTGCCGTGGCGAGCACCCGCATGCGTTGCAGCGTATCGGCGATGGCACCGAGGCCACCTTCGGCCGTCTCCAGCATCGAGATGGCGTCCCCGGCGTTGCGGATCGCCATGCCGTAACTCTTGATCTGGCTTCCCATGCGAGCGGCAATACTCACCCCGGCCGCATCATCTGCAGCACTGTTGATGCGCACGCCCGTGTTCAGGCGCTGCATCGAGGTTGCCATCTCCCTGGTGTTGTTCAGCAACGAGCGCCGAACAGCCAAGGCCGCAACATTACTGTTGACGGACACAGACAAGCGACCACTCCGTTGGGGGTGAGGGTCATTGGGGTGACTCAGAAAGGAGTAACGGCCGGAATTGAACCAACTTTAGTTGCAAAAAAGAAAGCCCGCATTGCTGCGGGCTTTCTGTCAGGCGATGGCCGGAGTAGTTGTTCTTCGCGCAGCCTGGCGC
>RGWK01000405.1 GCA_010029775.1 Gammaproteobacteria bacterium | reverse complement strand
GCACGCCGAAGGGTTTGTTGAAGGCGATCAGCACTGACCCATCGCTCACATGATCCGCGGCACCTCGATATGCGGATCGAGGCATTTCTTGAACGCGTCTTCGGCGCTTGCGGCAGTGCGATCCCAGTTGCGACCAACGGCGTGACCGGCGTGCGCGCCGTTGGTCGCATCGGTGCAGAGCCATACGGCCGGCGGCACGATCACATCACCAGGCAGCAGTCGACCGTTCTGTGATCGCTCACCGACGGCGCCGGGAGCCACGTCTTGACTGATGAATGAAGTGTCCGCTGCGCCGCCTGGCAGTATGATGTTCGCATCCACACCCGTGCCCTTGAGCTCCTGTGCCCATACCCGCGTCATCGCTTCGAGAGCTGCCTTGCCCGGACCGTAAATCGGATTGCCCGCTCGCACCATGTTGGAGGCACTGGTCGAGACCGAGATGATCTTGCCAAAGCCGCGCTTGACCATATGCGGTGCTGCGGCCTTGGACATGTACCAGACGCCTTTAAAGTTGGTGTCGATGATGGTGTGCAGCGCATCGTCAGGTGTTTCGTAAAACGGTACGAGCTTGGCATTGCCGACACCGCCGCCGGGGAAATCCTGCGGGCTGCGGCCGGCGTTGTTCATGAGGACATCGATGCGGCCGAAGCCCTCAAGAGTGGCCTGCACCATGCGCGCACAGTCAGGCTGCTTGCTGACATCACCGCTGACCGTGATACAGCGGCCCTTGCCGTGGCGCGACTCGAACTCTGCGGCAACCTTTTTCAAGGCCGCTTCGCCACGACCGGTCAGCGCGACCTTGGCACCGCCTTGCAGCAACTCCTCGGCGATGAACCAGCCGAAACCTCGACTGCCACCGGTGATCAACACCACGCGATCCTTCAGGGACGGATGACGCAGTTGTTTCAGCGTCTCCTCCGACCAAGGCCGATTGGCCGGCTGCGACGAGCAAGGTTGCAGCGCCTGCGGCGCGAATGAACTCAGCACGATCGATCACAGTCATCGCAATGCCTCCCGGTCGAGTACTACCGTGCCGTCGCTGATGACCAGCAGCGGCTCAAACAGTGTGGTGGGGTCGAGCCGCGGGTCGCGGTCAACCAGCAGCAGATCCGCCTCCAAGCCTACGGCGATGGCGCCCGTGCGAGTTTCGATTCCGAGCACTCGCGCCGCATTGTAGGTTGCTGCGGAGATCGCCTCGAGCACGGAGTAGCCGCAATCGATGAGTTCGAGAATTTCGTGACCCACTCGCACACGTCCGTAATCGTCGCCATCGCCGTAGGAACTGTCGGTGCCCGTCGCGACGGTGATGCCGAGGGCTCGCGCTTTGCGTACCGCATCGCGCAGCGGCCGCATCATGTACTTCGTCCGCAACTGCAGGCTCACCGCTTCGGCACTATCACCGCGCGGATCGCCGAGCGGGCTCATGATCGCAAGTGTCGGCACGAAGAACGTGCCCTGTCGACGCATCAGTGCCAAGGTGTCGTCGTCCACATATGTACCGTGCTCGATGCTGCGTACGCCCGCACGGACGGCCGCATTCACGCCGCGGCGGTCGTGGGCGTGGGCCGCGACGAAGAGGCCGGCCTCAGTTGCAGCAGCCACGGCCGCGCGCAACTCGTCATAAGAAAGCTCGGGCCGCCTCGGGTCGGTGCGTGCGAGGCCCGCACGTTCGCTGGCGCCGACCTTGATGACATCCGCGCCGCGCGCGATCACGGCGCGAACCACCTCTGCCACCTTCTCGGGTCCTTGCAGCGGGGTTGCGAGGTACTGCCCGAACTGCGGGTAACTGAGAATGAAGGACTCCCCCAGCTGCGGGCGCACGTGGC
>RGWK01000404.1 GCA_010029775.1 Gammaproteobacteria bacterium | reverse complement strand
GGCGACGCGGGGGACACGACCAAGGGGATCGTCCAGGATCTCGTCGCCAACCTCGAGGAGATGCTCGCCGCGCTCGAGAAGGCCCAGAAGGAGCAGCAGCAACGTCAGCAGCAGGGCGGAGCACAGGGGCGATCGGCCGAGCCGGGGGAGCAGCCGCTCGTCGACAAGATCTCCGAGCTAAAGATGATCCGCTCGCTGCAGCTTCGCGTGAACACGCGGACGAAGCGCTTCGCCCAACTGCTCACCGACGGCGTCGAGCGGGCCGAGGAGCCGGAACTGCTCCGGGCCCTCGAGCGGCTCGCCGAACGGCAGCGCACGATCGAACGCGCCGCCCACGACATCGTCACCGGCCGCACCGAGTGAGGCCAGTCGCCGGCTTTGGACGTGGGACAGGCGTCCTGCCTGGCCTCTTCGCGCCCGATCCGGCTCGAGGTTACCCCGTACCGTCTCGCCGGACGGCAAGGCAGGTGACAATGACCCGCACTCGGAGCCAAGGGAGGCATGCTCGAGGGATGCTTCACGGAACGGCACGGCATCCTGCCGTCCGTTCCTTGGCCGACCTCCGTCGGCTGGTGCTGACCCGGGCCTCCGGCCCTAGCCCAGCCGATAGTCCTCAACGACTCCCTGCGTCTGCGCGTGCCCACCGACCGACTCCGCCGAAAGTTCTTAACGCCTACGAGTTGAGGAGGCTGCGGGCTACCCGTGTCCCTTGAGCCGGCGTTTGCGACCAGCGGAGCCATGGATGGCGCAGCGCCAGTCGCTCCGAGTGAGCCGAAGCCTGGAGGGCGAAGGCGAACGTCCGGCGAGGGGGATCGGGTGGCTCGCAGCCGGCGCGTAACCTCTCGCTACCGTCCGGCGACGGGATATGGGGAGCCCGAAGCCGGGGCGCACCGCTGAGCGTCGCGATCACGATCAGAGAGAGACGCGCACCGGCCTACACTAAGCCCCGCCGCACGGCCCAGACTGCCGCCTGCGTGCGGTCGGAGACGGCGATCTTTCGGAGGATGTTCTGCACGTGCTCCTTGACCGTCTCGACGCTGATCGTCAGCGACTGGGCGATCTCCTTGTTGGAGAGCCCGAGGGCCATGTGCCGCAGGACCTGTGTCTCACGCTGGGTGAGCGGGATGTCGGGGTCGGGCGTGGCGACCCGGTTCGCCATGGTGGTCGCCACCCGCCGCAACTCGCCGGCCCGCATCGGGAGCTGGCCGGAGGCGGCACCGGTGATCGAGTTGATGAGTTCGGCGCGGCTCGAACCCTTGAGCATGTAGTCGTGGGCTCCCGCGGCGACGGCCCGCGCCACGTAGGTCGGATTGTCGAACGTCGAGAGCATCACGCAGCGCACGTTCGGCATGTCTGCCCGGATCTTTTCCAGGGCCGCGAGACCATCCTTGCCGGACATGCGGATATCGAGGAGCACGACGTCGGGCTTGAGCTTCTTCGTGAGTTTCACCGCCTCGTCGCCGGTGGACGCCTCACCCACGATCTTGACCTCAGAACCGGCCAATAAGCTGACGAGCCCCCTGCGAACGACCTCGTGGTCGTCTGCGATCACCACTTTGACTGCCATGGCCTTCATGCTTTCTGCGACCTCCGGTCGCGTCCAAGTTCTTCGGTCACCCGACTCAGCCGATGCTTTCGACGTTGCTCACCAGACGCTCACAAACGCTCGTCTTCTCGCCCGGTTGCCACCTGCGATGTGCACCCGCATTCCGCAGCAAAGATATCAAATATTTTTCGTAGCGGGCAAATCCTGCCCGCGACAGTCGCGGGTGATGGAACCGTGCGAGAGAGCGGAAATGTAGGTTTTCCGACGATTTCACCCAACCACCC
>RGWK01000403.1 GCA_010029775.1 Gammaproteobacteria bacterium | reverse complement strand
GGCCGGAGACTTTGCGACGTACGGTGTGCGCATCAGTGAGTTGCAGGCGGTCCTTAAAGAGCTCTCAGCGCTGACGGAGAGCACGAAGCCGTAGCGGCGAATAAATGAACACGGTGTCGCGTCCGGGGTTGCTACAACTCGCGGGTCGAGAGGCGCCGGCGCTCTACGTTATCGGTCTGTTCTTTGCTGTCGTTGGCACAGGCGCCCTCGTTACTGGCGTTTCTGGCGCTGGTGTGGGCCTCGCGATGTTCGCTCTCGTCTTCATTGGCGTCGGTGGGATCGCGCTCTCTGGGGCCTCTGCGTTGCAGCGACGCATTGATACGCCCGTTGCTGGGTGGCGGGGTCCTGGTCCGCTGGCGATCTTCTGGACAACGATTCCTTGGGCGCTGCTCGCTCAGGTACTTGTGGCAGCGCTACTCACCGCCGTTGGCGCCGCGACCGCCCTCAGCACGCCGCTCGGAACACTCGCACTTGCGGCCGCATCCAACCTCGCAACGGTGCTGATCGTCGGGCTCGTGGTGGTCGGGAGCGGTGCGGTGCAGTGGCGAGATCTTGTGCTCGCCACACCAGCCTCTTCGCCGAGTACGCTGCCGCAGCCTGATCGTCGCGGCGGGCTTGTTGGCGATCTCTTCTGGGGTGTTGTACTTGCTCTGCCAATCCTCACCGCCGCAGCTCTCTTTGCGACCCTGGTGATGAACGGAACCGGCCTTAGCGCTCCCGTCGTTTTGCCACCAGCATTGAGTACGGTAGACCTGGCTGCAAACGTGTTGACCGCGGGGCTTATTGCGCCGATCGGCGAAGAGCTTCTCTACCGGGGTGTGATCGCACAGGCTTGGGCGCGACAATCATCGGCACGCCGAGCGATTCTCTTCTCTGCTGTCGTGTTCGCATTCGCACACACCCTTACCGTCGGAGGTACGTCGGTAGGGGACGCCGCAAGCGTTGCAGCCGTTGCATTCATCGTTCGGCTTCCGCTCGGAATCGCCCTCGGCTGGCTCTGGATTCGGCGGCGCTCAATCATTGCAACGATCGCACTGCACGCTGCGTACAACCTTGCCATCGTGGTGATCACTGCCCTCTCGTAGCAGCACGCTAGCCATACGCGCCTGATACGCAACCCGCGAGAAGATGCGCCTGCCTTCGGTAGGGCGGCGGGAAAACGGCGGGCTCGCCGCTCTGCCGGAGGTGCCAACTTCGGCCGCTCGCACTTCGCCGTGGAGGTTCCATGAGTCTCGCCTTGGTAGCGGCCGTTCCCAACGAAACGAGTCCGGAACAGCGCGATCGTGATCAACGCTTCGCTCGCGCACTCGATACGTTGCTTTCCCACAGCGGCGTATCGCACACCGCGACCGACCTGCTACTGCTTGCCGAAGGCCCTGAAGGACTTTTCCAAGGGAACGTCACCGATAGGCTGCTGCGCGCTGGCGTGCCAAACCACACCGCCGAGCTTGTCGCTCGTACGGTGGCTGCAGCCGGTGATCTCTGCGCCTGGTGGCCTGCCGAGCGAACTCGCGTGCAGGCACCTGCCGACCTTGCCGCAATCGCTCAGCCGATCTTCGGTCGTTCGCCACAGGAGCAGCTCCACATCGCGATCGTCGACGGTCGGAATGGACTGCTCGATCTTCGTCATGTCTATACGGGCACCGCGACAGGTACGAGCGTGCGCATCGGTGAACTGCTGCGGCCGGTCCTTGAGGCACACGGCGTCGGCTTCGCTGCGGTCCATAACCATCCGAGCGGTGACCCTGAGCCTTCCGATGAAGACCTCCGCCTCACGAGCGAACTCCTCGCCGCTGCCCGGCTCCTCGATATCGAGTTCCTGGACCACCTC
>RGWK01000402.1 GCA_010029775.1 Gammaproteobacteria bacterium | reverse complement strand
CGCACACGCATCGACGTCTACGCTCTCTCGCCAACCGGCGAGTATTGGAGTGATCTGCGCACGCAGAAGGAGCAACTCCGTTCCGGCGAGCTCTCTGACGACTCTCGGAAAATGCCACTTGCTGCATCGCTCGGTCGACTCGGTCGCGATCTGCTCGAGCAACTGATCACGAAGGATTTCCAGCAGGCCAGCGAACGCTTCGACGCCGGATCCGAGCACAGTGCTCTTGGACGCCTGCAGGCGGATCTGTGCTCACTGCAGGACCGCAGTGGTCATTCGCCTCGCTTGGACGACAGTTCGATCGAGGTTCACTGCTGCCACAGCCGGATGCGGGAAGTGGAAGTGCTGCATGATCGCTTGCTCGCCGCCTTCGATCGTGACTCATCACTCCGGCCTCGCGACATGTTGATCATGGCGCCCGATATGGACGCCTACGCACCCTACGTCGCTGCGGTGTTCGGCGCTCCGGAAAGCGACGCCACGCGCATCCCGTATTCCATCGCAGATCAGTCGGCTCGCAGCCAGATGGCGATTATTGATGCGTTTTTGCGTCTGCTGCGCTTGGCCACTTCACGTTTTACAGCGATCGACGTCATGGCGACGCTCGAATGCGAGCCGTTGCGCCGTCATTTCGAGTTGACCGATACCGATCTTGAGCGGATCCGACGCTGGCTCATCGATTGCGGGGTGGTGTGGGCGCTCGACGCACAGCATCGTGCGCGCCTCGGTTTCAGCGCCGAGTCCGAATTCAGCTTCGCGCACGGCACAGCCACGCTGCTCGATGGCTATGCCATGAACGGCTCGGGTCCACGGCTGCATGGAGCGCGCCTGCCCTATGAGGACCTCGAGGGTGACCACCTCGACAGCCTCGAGCGCTTTCTAGCGGCAATCGATGCTCTGGCGTCTCTGTCCATCAATATCGACCACCCGAGACGCCGGCGCGAGTGGGCGCGCTGGTTAACCGATCTCGCGCAGCGTCTGTTTGCCAACGTACCTGCCGCGGCTGCCGAGTTTCGATCGTTAATGCAGACGCTCGATGAACTCGCGCGGACGGACCTCGACACGACCGAAGCGGACACCGGCGATCTGACGGTGCCTGTCAGCGTCGTACAGGCTGCTCTCGAGAGCATGCTGATGCAGGTGCCAGTGAGCGGCGGTTTTCTGCAAGGAAGGGTCACCTTCTGTTCCCTGAAACCGATGCGCGCGATTCCGGCCCGCGTGCTCGGTGTGCTCGGTCTCGACGATGGCGAATTTCCGCGCCGCAACAGCCAACTTGCCTTCGATCTCATGGCGGCCCGACCGCGCCGTGGCGACCGATCTGCCCGAGATGACGATCGATACCTGTTTTTAGAAACGCTGCTCGGGGCTCGCGAAACTCTGTACCTGAGTTACGTCGGCCAGTCGCAGCGCAACGCCGAGGTCACTTCCCCGTCGAGCGTGGTGGTCGAGTTGCTCGATTATCTGGGTGCCACCGACGCAGTCCATCAACATGCACTGCAAGCGTTCAGCCCACGTTACTTCCGACCTGATGCCCTGCAGAGCTTCTCGCTGGATAACGCCCGGGCTGCGGAAGTGATGCGTCGAGGAGTGACGGAGCTGCAACCGTTCGTCACATCGGCCCTGCCGGATCCGGATCCTTCCTTGCTGAACCTCACACCACAGGAACTGGCTGCGTTTCTGACGCATCCTGCCCGAGCGCTCTGTCAGCGACGGCTCGGCCTGCGTCTCACGCTCGACGCCGACGTGCTGCCCTCCCACGAGCCCCGCGCCCTCGATAGCCTTCAACGCTATGCGCTACAGCAGACGTTGCTGGAGGAAACGTTGCACGGCGGCGCAGCACTCGCCT
>RGWK01000401.1 GCA_010029775.1 Gammaproteobacteria bacterium | reverse complement strand
AACGCGCACGGCTGCCGTTCTTCGCAGGATGCAACCCGCACCCGTTTTCGTCGTTGTGTTGCTCGGTCACGGTCACACCATCTGCGACGCTTCCACCTGCAATCGTGTTGCTCACGTTTGCACGGATGTTGGGTGCCTGTGCGCCTTCACTGGTAACGGTCAACCGCCCATCGCAGCACCTCGCGTCTATCTATATCCCGAAGCACACGAACGCGGCACGGCATATCTGGAACACCTGCAACACTTCATCGCGGGTCGCACCTTCCCGCCTTTGCGCTGATTCTGGGTGCTGAACTGCACCACACACCATCGCGCGCCTTCTTTTTTTGTGTCACTTTTTGTCACTTTTTTGTCACTTTTTTTTCTTTGATTGACACAAAATATGTGGCTCAATTCTCTGCAAACGTTGTTTTTTGCCGTATTGTCATTTTTGTCACTTTTTTTTGCTACCTAAACTAATATACTACGTTACGGCACTGCATCTGTCCTATGGTGGGGGGGGTGCTCTGGGTGCTTCTACGTACCCTTTTTCCAAATTATAGTTTAGTATTCTTTTTTATTGACAAAATTGACACAAAGAAAAAAACACATCCAAAACGCTGCAAACGCTATTTTTTTGTGTCACTTTTATTTTTTTGATTGACACAAAAATTGACACACTGACACAAACTCAAAAACGCAAAAACGCCCATACGCTCTGCAATCGCACTTCTTCATTTTTCGGCTATCTGGTGCCCATCACGACACGAAATCTGGCACGCCTTCACGGCTCGTCTGTTATTCGTCTGTTTTTCGCCTGTGGAACAATGTTCCACGCATCTTGCCACCTTCTGGCGGTCACCGTTTTTCATTATATGAAATCAACCAACCCCCCCGCCTTCACGGCTGCCGCGCTCGGTCACGGCTACACCATCACGGATGCTCGCACGGGTCATCGTGTCGGGCACGTCTGTACGTCTCTGGCTTGCTGGTGCAAAGGAACCACCGCACCCCGCGTCACCCTGTACGAAGGGGCACACGAACGCGGCACCAACTATGTTGCTGCACTGCAACAATTCATCCGCTCATCGGTCGGCTCATAGCAACTGCCGCTGTGGGTCAATTTGCTGCATCGTGTTTTCATCCAACAACGCTGGGAACCCCGCCACGTACGGGAAGGGGTCAACCTCTCGGCACGCTACGTCGGTCGGGTGCATATCACTCATCACGCCACGCCACCCCTGCTCGCACAACTGCCACCGCAGGTGAAACCTTAACCCCTGCCACTGCTTCTGCATCTCACGGAACCACAACCAAAACACCCCGTTTGCGCCTGCATCGTTCCACTGCCAATAACTCTGGGCACGCTTCGCGCCTTTCTCGTGCATCGTCCACCCCCACGCATACTGCATCGCTGGCTGTCGGTCAATGCTCGGCAATGTAGGGTAATGCTGGGGGGTGAATCTGTATATCGTTGCGCCTGTGTCTGGATGTGTTTTGCGCCCAATCGTACTGGATATACCTTCGCACCACTCCCGCACCTCATCAACTGTCTTGCCTATCACGGTCAATTTATAGGCTATTGCTGCTTTCTCCATCATAACTGTTATTTTTTTGTTGTTGCTCGGTCATCACTGGGCAAAACTTCACCAACCATCCACGCTGCGTGCGCTTGGTGCCGTGCTCTGGATAGTCGCGCTTTGCCCTTACAAATTGAAATCCTGCACTGCGCATCACGTCCCCAACGACGTACACGCTGGCTGTGTACTTGCCGCGTCCTTCGATGTACTGTGCAATCTTGGTGCTGGTCATCACCACTGCTTCTTCTTCATCTTCTGGCACCTCCAAAAACTCTTCTATTGCCTCGCGCTCACGCACGG
>RGWK01000041.1 GCA_010029775.1 Gammaproteobacteria bacterium | reverse complement strand
CCCACGGCACGGCGGGTGCGTTGGGCTCTCGATGTGGATCCGCTCGAACTCTTTTAGCGGCTTGCCGCCACCACGGTAGAATCGCGCCCGTGAAAAACGAGTTGCGTGAACTTCTGCAAGCTGCCGTGCGCTCCCTCGAGGGGTCGATGCTGCCCGGTCCCATCGATGCGTCGGCGGTGACCGTCGAGCGCGCCCGCGACGCGCAGCATGGTGATTTCGCCTCCAACGTGGCGATGCGTCTGGCCAAGTCGGCCGGCCGTAACCCGCGTGAACTCGCGACCGCCATCATTGCGGCGCTGCCGGCCAACAGTCTCATCGCCCGCGCCGAGGTGGCCGGTGCGGGGTTCATCAATTTGCACCTCGCGAAGGATCGCTACACGCGCGAGATGTTGCGCGTGCATGAACTCGGCGATCGCTACGGCCGCATCGAACCGCCACAACGCCGCAAAGTGCTGCTCGAGTTCGTCTCGGCGAACCCCACGGGGCCACTGCATGTCGGCCATGGTCGGCAGGCCGCATTCGGCGATGCGCTCGGCTCCTTGCTGGCCGCCGCCGGCGATGAAGTCGTCCGCGAGTACTACATCAACGATGCCGGCCGGCAAACGGAAATTCTCGCCGTGTCGGTGTGGGTGCGCTACCTCGAGGCCGGTGGCGAGAGCCTGCCCTTTCCGCAAAACGGCTACCGCGGCGATTACATCAAGCCTGTCGCCGTGCGCCTGCACGAACGCTACGGCAAGCGCTTCATGCAGCCGGCGGCTGCAGTCCTCGCCTCGCTTCCGGCCGATGCGCCAGAAGGCGACAAGGAAAAATACATCGATGCACTGATCGCGCGCTGTCAGCAACTGCTCGGGGCAGCAGGCTGGCAAAGCATTCTCGACGACAGCATCGCGGAGATGCTGGCAGAGATCCGCGACGATCTCGAAGGTTATCGGGTGCACTTCGATCACTGGGTCTCCGAACGCGCCTTCACGCAGAGCGGCGCCATCGATCGGGCACTCGAGCGCTTGCGCAAACTCGATCTGCTCTACGTCAAGGATGGTGCCACCTGGTTCCGGGCGAGCCAGTTCGGTGACGATGAGGATCGTGTCGTCATTCGAGACAATGGCATCAAGACCTATTTCGCTTCAGATATTGCCTACCATCTCGACAAGCGCGAGCGCGGTTACGACGTGCTCATCGATGTGCTCGGGGCCGACCACCACGGCTACGTCACGCGCGTACGCGGCGGTTTGCAAGCATTCGGCCATCCGGGCGATTGCCTTGAAGCACCGCTGATCCAGCTCGTGGCCTTGTACCGCAACGGCGAGAAACTCTCGATGGGCAAGCGTGAAGCGAACTTCGTCACGCTGCGTCAGCTGCGCGAGGAAGTGGGCAACGATGCCTGTCGCATTTTTTATCTGATGCGCAGCAACGACCAGTCGCTCGATTTCGATCTGGAACTCGCCAAGTCCAAGTCGAACGAAAACCCCGTGTTCTACATCCAGTACGCGCACGCGCGCGTGGCCAGCGTGATGAAGGAGCTCGCGGCACGCGGTCTCGGCTACGAACCGCAAACGGCCGGCGAAATCGTTGCCCGGCGGGGCGCAGAGTTGCTCGCCGGCACTCATGCCGAAGCGATGCTGGCCAGCTTGTCGCGCTACCCGGAAGTGATCGAGCAGGCTGCAGCGCAGCGTGCACCACACGCGCTCGTCCACTACCTGCGCGATCTGGCAACCAGCCTCCACGCCTTCTACAACGCTGAACGCGTCCTCGTCAGCGATGACGAGTTGCGGCAGGCCCGCATCCATGCGCTGCGTGCCGTGCAGTGCGTGCTGCGCAGCGGCCTCGCAATCCTCGGTGTCACAGCGCCCGAGTCGATGTAGGGACCTCGCCCATGAACACGCCCATCGGTCGGGACTTCAAGCGCTCCACCCGGCGGAACGGCGGGGGCTTGAGCCTGTCGCGGGATTTTTTTGTGGGGCTCGGCATTGGCCTGTGTGTGGCAGCAGGCGTCTACGGCTGGCAGCAACGCGCGCTGCGCGAGGTCGCTGCCGCCAGCGAAACACCGCGACCGCAACCGAGACCCGCAGCGCGCCGCGACGCCGGCGTGCCGGAAGCGGGCAGCGAAGAATCGCCGGTGCAATACGACTTCTACGACATGCTGCCGAAAGTCGAAGTCGTGGTTCCGGAGCGGGAGAAGAAACCCAAACCCGAAGCGCCACCGACTTCATTGATCGATCGGCCGGGTGTGTATGTGCTGCAGCCTGGCGCCTACCGTGATCAAGCCGAAGCGGAAGTGCTGCGCGCCAAACTCGCCAGGCTCGGCGTCGAGGCGGTGGTGCAGCGCATCGCGATCGATGCCGATGTATTCCATCGCGTGCGGATCGGGCCGATCAGCGATCTCGAGGCGCTGAACCGCACGCGCGCGCGGCTGCGCGCCGCCGACATCAATGCCGTGGTGATCCGCGTCGGCGACTGAAACCCGGCGGTTGGCCGGTTAGGACTCGGCATCCTCCGGCACGCTGCGAAAGTCCACGCCCAGCGAGCGCAACTTGCGGTACAGATGCGTGCGCTCCATGCCTACGCGCTTGGCGAGTTGTCCAACCTTGCCGTGACACAGCATCAGTTGCTGTTGCAGGTAGGCTCGTTCGAAGTGTTCGCGAGCCTCGCGCAGACTGAGGGCCAGCAGATCCTGCTTGACCAGCGTCTCGGCCGAGGGCGTCACCTGCGCGAGCTCGCTCTCGATGTCCTCAAGGGTGATTTCCTCGGTGCCGCCCCGCGTGAGCAGACGCTGAACCATGTTGCGCAGCTCCTGCACATTGCCCGGCCAGGGGTAATTGCGCAGGCGGTTTTGTGCGGCGACACCGAAGCGACGGAAGGTCAAGCCCTCGGCATCGACCAAGCGATCCACGTAATGCCGCAGCAACTCCGGCACATCCTCGGCGTAATCGCGTAGCGCCGGCACTCTCACCACCATCGCGTTGAGATGCGCGAGCAGATCGCGACGGATACCACCCCCCTGCAATGTGGCCGCTGAGGCGAGCTCGATATCCGGCAATGCGGAGGACACCACACGCCCGCCAAATCTGCGCGATTCGGTCTCGCCGAGCCGCGTAAACGCGCCGCTTTCGAGAACACCCAGCAGCGCGCGCTGCGCAGCTGCCGGCAAATCGCCGAGCTCGTTGATGAACAAAGTGCCCTCGCCCACCTGCTCTAGCAAGCCTGACTCTCCCGCATCGTTGCCGGCGAGCGAGGCGCTGCGACCGAATAGCGCTGCTTCAGCATCGCCCTCGCGCAGCGAGCTGGCGACCAGCACGACGAAGGGCTTGGCTGCGCGTGGACTGTGTTCGTGCAGATAGCGAGCGAACGCCTCTCGACCCGAGCCGTGCTCACCGAGCAGCAGCACACTCGAATCGGTGGCAGCAACTTGACCGAGTTCGTTGCGCAACTGCTGCATCTGCCGGCTCTTGCCCACCGGCTGCGTCACCGAAGCGGCGAGCAACCGGCTGGCCATGCGGCGCTTGCGCGCTGCCTCGAGACCACGCTCCACCGTACGCAACAACTTGGCGAGAGACAGGGGCTTTTCCACGAAATCGAGCGCGCCGAGACGCGTGGCTTCGACAGCGGTTTCGACGGTGCCGTGGCCGGACATCATGATGACGGGGCACAGCGTCCCTTGCGTGGTCGACCACTCGCGCAGCAGAGTGATGCCATCGACGTCAGGCATCCAGATGTCGAGAAGGATCAACTCCGGCTGTTGTTTGACGCGCAGTGCACGCGCCTGCACCGCATCGGCCGCGACCTCGACTTCGTAGCCTTCGTCGGTCAAGATTTCTTTGACGAGCTCGCGGATATCCGCTTCGTCGTCTACCACCAAAATGCGTGCTGCACTCATGCCCGCTCCCTCCTCAACTCCGACCGCCGCTCGCGCCCCTGGGACGCTTTCGACTCGTTCCGCAGCGGCAACATAACACGTACGCGCGCGCCCCCCTCGGGCCGATTTTCCGCTTCGATCACTCCGCCATGATCTTCGACGATTTTCTTGACGATGGCGAGTCCGAGTCCGGTCCCGCGCGGCTTGCTGGTCACATAAGGATCGAAGATGCGCCCCAGCATCTCGCGCTGGAAACCGGGCCCATTGTCGGTCACGGTCAGCACCAGCGACGGTCGCCCGTCGAGTTCACCCAGCTCGGTACGCAGGGCGATCGCCGCCGGGCGCACACCCTCCAGCGCCTCGAAGGCATTGGTAAGCAGGTTATTGAGGATCTGGCGGATGCGGGAACGGTCGGCCTCGAGCGGTGGCGCATTGGCCGCGAGGTCGGTGGCCAACTCCACTCCTGCCTCCTGCGAGCGGTAGAGATCGGCAACCTCGGTCACCAGCTGGTTCAGATCAAAGGCGCTCAACTGCATGGCCGGTGCACGGGCGTACTCGCTGAAGTCGTTGACCATGCGCTTCATCGACTCCACCTGCTGCACGATGGTGTGCGTGGAGCGATCGACCATCTCGGCGTCCTGCGCCGTTAAGGCTGGAAGCAACTTGCGGCGTAATCGTTCAGCAGACAGCTGGATCGGCGTCAGCGGGTTTTTGATTTCATGGGCGAGACGACGCGCGACCTCGCCCCAGGCGGCATCGCGCTGCGCTTGCAGCAAATGCGTCACATCGTCGAACACGATGACGTAGCTCAATGCCTCGTGTTCCGCCTGCGGCAATGGAACGCAGGCACAAACCAGAACGCGATTGCCGCTCGCAACCCCATCGGTGCGCAACTCGATCTGCTCGCGCCACTCCTCACGACCTGCCGCGAACCGCGCGCGCAGCTCATCGGTGAACTGGCGCAGTAGGCCATCCCCTGCAGCGAGCTCGGCGAGCGGCCGGCCAACACCCGCGGCAAGTTCCATACCCAGAATGCTGCCTGCGGCCGCATTTGCGCGCTGCAACACGAGCTCTCGATCGACCGCGATGACACCCGTGGAGAGGCGCGCGAGGATCACCGCCAACCGCTCGCGCTCGCGCTCCACCGCCGCGCGGCTGCGTTCGGTATCTTCGCGTGCGCGCCGCAGTCGCTTGGTCATGTCGTTGAACGACTGCACCAGAAAACCCATCTCATCACGTGACGACAGCGGAACTCTTGTAGCGAAATCGCCCTTGGCGACCGCGCGCGTTCCCGCCATCAGATCCTGCACCGGCTTGAACAACACCTCGGCCGAGTAGATCGCGCCGTAAATCGCACCGATCAGCGTTACCAGCAACACCATGGTGAGCGTGAGACGGAAACTGTATTTGAGCGGCTCGCGCAACGCCGCCAAATCGCCGTATTGCGAGTAGGAACGCTGCACGGCATCGGTGAGCTCAGACAGTTGCCGCGGAAGTTCGTAGACAGCGACGACGAAGCGGATGTCGTTTGCGCCGAGCGGTCCGCCACGCACGGGAGCCGCCGTGCGAATGACGTACACCGATTCGGACACCGGCTCGAGACTGATGTACGTGCGACCGTCGTTGATCTGGCGGATGAGATCGGCGGGGGGTCGCGGCGGCAACGCATCCGATACCGATCGGCTGCTCGCGCCGATGATGCGTTCGTGCTCGCCGTACAACACGAGCTCCATGGCATCCGAGGCGCGCAACTCCTCATCGAGCGCCAGCAGTACGCTGCTCGGCGGGATCACCGTCAGGCGCTGCGCGAACTCCTCCGTACGCTTGCCATGTTCGCGCATCCGCAAATCGAGCGCCGACCGCGACAATCCGACCGCATCGTTGAGCCCCTGCCTGATCTCGACCCTAAACCAGCTGTCGATGCCGCTGTTGAGAAACGCCAAGGAGAACACGTACACCGTGAGCAGCGGCAAGGCTACGAGAGCGCCGAACACGAGCACGGTGCGCGCCGTCAGACGTGAGCCCGGAGTGCCATTGCGATAGGCCGACACGAGCTGGATCACCTTGCGGGCAAGCAGCACGCTGAGAATGGCGACGGCTATCGCGCTCGCCAGCAGGATCCACGGCTGGTAAAAACCGAACTGCGCCGAGTTCTGCGCGGTGAGATACAGCGCCAGCAAAGCGCCGATGACGAACGCGACCAGCGTCGCGATGTAGAAGATGGTGCGGCTGGGTTTTAGCGAGGCAGCGACCACGCGTACCACTCGCTCTGCCGTTGCCAGTCATCGGACCAGAACATCAGCACCCGCAGTGCGTCGGTCAAACGACCCTGACTGACGCCCGCGCGAACGCGCACCGTGTACTCACCTTCCTCGGCGACCTGCGACGCCACGAGGATAGGCCAGCCCTCGACGGCGCCGAGATCACTCAAGGCCTCTTCCAACGACGAATAGGTCTTCTGCTCGCCGCCACCAAGCGGATCTCGCACCACGTAGCGTTCGCTGACCGAGTGATAGCTCAGCTGGCGTTGCAAGGTCACTGCAGCCACGCCCGCATCGGTCCAGAAGCGGCGGCTGCGCAACACCTCGACGTCCAGCTTGTACGAGAGGGTTACCCCGTCACGCAAAGCGGCCACCAGCTCGTCGTTGAGCGGGTAGCGGATGCGTACGTGCAGCTGATAGACACCCGCGGTGACGTTGACGAATGCGGACTGGATTTCGAGTGCGCCGGCGAGCGGGTCGGCGCGGCTCATCGGCGCCGCGAACACGAGCAGGGCGAGCACGCCAGCCACCAAGGTGACTCGCGCGGCGGCCACGCAATGCTGTACCCGCTGGATGACCGTCATGCCCCGCTCCCCCGACCGAGGCAAGCATAATAGAACCCGTCGCTGCCCGCCTGCGCACCCGGCAGCAACTGAACCCCTGCCTCGAGGCGCAGCGCCCCGGGCGGCATCGCCACCTCGTTTGGCCAAGGCAACACGCGGGCGGCGGGTTCAGACGCCAGAAACTCGAGCACTACCGCCTCATTCTCCTCCGGCAGCACCGAGCAGGTGGCATAGACCAGGCGACCGCCTGGCGCGAGCCGGGCAAAGACATTGCGCAGGATCTGCCGCTGTACGCGGGAGAAGCCGGCGATATCGGCTTCGCGACGCAGCAGCTTGATGTCGGGGTGACGGCGGATCACGCCCGTCGCCGAGCAGGGTGCATCGAGCAGAATTTTTTCGAACAGCGGCAGGTCGGCCAGCGCTTCCGGCTGAAGTAGATCCGCAACGCGGCAATCGGCGCGCAGCCCGATACGGGCGAGCGTGCTCGTCACCATCGCGAGGCGCTCCGCATCGGCATCGACCGATAGCAACGTCACACCGGGTTCGCGCTGCAGGATGTGCGCGGTCTTGCCCCCCGGGGCCGCGCAGGCATCGAGCACGCGCTGGCCACGCTGTGCCGCAAGCAGCTCCGCCGCCAGTTGCGCCGCCGAGTCCTGTACCGACACGCGCCCCTCGCGAAAACCCGGCAATGCGTTGACCGCCATCGAATGCTCGAGCTCGATCGCCTGCGGCAACCACTCGATCGGCCGTGCGGTCCGCCCTGCCGCGGCGAGTTCGCGAAGATAATCGGCACGCGATGCGTCAGCCGAGTCCGCCACGCGCAGCACCATCGGCGGATGCCGGTTGTTCGCCTCAAGAATGGCTTCGCAGTGAGCGGGCCATGCCTCGGCAAGACGTCGCACCAGCCATTCCGGATGCGCGGTGCGCGTGGCGAGATCAGCGTCGGTGTTGGCGAGCAGCGCCGCCCGCTCGCGCACGAAGCGGCGCAAGACCGCATTGACGAAGCCGGTGGCGCGCGCCAGCCCGAGCGCACGCGCCGCATCAACGGCTAAATGCACGCTGACTTCGGGTGCGCCACGCGAGTACTCGATCTGATGCGCAGCGGTGATGAGCAGCGCGCGCAGTAGGGGCTCCATCTCGGCTGCCGGCCGCGTTACCAGCGAACCGAGCGCCGGGGCGAGGCGTAGGTACCACCGCATCGTGCCGAGCGCGATCGCCCGTACGGCTGCACGATCCGGGCGGGATTCGGCCTCCTGCAGCGCCGCATCCGCCGAGCGACCCTCATGCGCCACCCGCGACACGGCCGTAACTGCGGCAGCGAGCGTGGCCGCACCCGGTGCGAGGCTCGTCTGGGATTCGTGAATCATTGAAAGGACTCCGTCAGCGCTGCAGCCGTATTGGCAAATTCCCGCGCAGTCACGCTGCGTCGACCCGCCCGCTGCAGCACGCCGACGCCGAGACAGTCCCGCCCGCAGGCCACCACGAGTCGATCGGCATGCAAGCCGAGCAGCGTCCCGGGCGCCGTGCCTGCGAGCCGGCCTACCGCCGAATCGTCGAGCACGACGGCCTCGTGGATCCGCACCTGTTCACCGCGCTGGGTGGTTTCAGCGATTGGCCACGGGCGGAACGCCCGCACACGACGCGCAATGTCGATAGCGTCTTGTCGCCAGTCGATGCGCGCCTCCGCCTTGTCGATTTTCGACGCATAGGTCACGCCCGACGACGGTTGCGGCTGAGCCGACAGGGTACCCGCCTCAAGTCCTTCGAGGGTCTCAAGCAGCGCTTCGGCACCCAATCGCGCGAGCGTGGCGTGCAACGTCAAAGAATCGGTGTCGGCATCGATGGGCACCCGACGCTGCAATAACATGGGCCCCGTATCGAGCCCCACGTCCATTTGCATCAAGGTGACACCGGTGTACTCATCGCCCGCCAGAATGGCGCGCTGGATCGGTGCCGCGCCCCGCCAACGGGGCAGCAGCGAAGCGTGGATGTTGAGGCAACCGAATCGCGGTAGCGAGAGCACCTCGAGCGGCAGGATCAGCCCGTAGGCGACGACCACGATCACCTCCGGTTGCCAGTGCAGGAGCGGCTCGCGCCCCTCGGCGGCTCGCAAGCTCAGTGGCTGCGCGAGAGGCAGATCGTGTTGCAGTGCGAAATCTTTGACTGCGCTGGTGCCGAGCTTGCGACCACGTCCGGCCGGACGATCCGGCTGGGTGAGCACACCCACCACGCTGTGACGCGATGCACAGAGCGCAGCGAGCGGCGGCACGGCGAACTCCGGAGTACCGGCGAAAACGATGCGCATGGAGGGCGTGCCTGCGGTGCGACGCTTGGGGCGCGGGTGCTGCGCTTAGGGCGCGAGCGCCGCGCCCGCGGGAGATTTGACCGCCGCCGACTGCGGACCCCGCTCACGCCGCTCTTTTTCGAGTTTGCGGCGGATCCGGTCACGCTTGAGCGAGGAGAGATAATCGACGAAGAGCTTGCCGTCGAGATGATCCATCTCGTGCTGCAAGCACACGGCGCCAATGCCCTCGAGGTCGCACTCGAAGTGGGCACCGTGACGATCCTGCGCCCGCACCCGCACTCGCTGCGCGCGCTCGACGGTATCGAAAATGCCAGGCACCGACAGGCAACCCTCTTCCATGGTGCCAACGTCGGTGCGCCCGAGAATCTGCGGATTGATGAACACCAGCGGCTCGCTTCGATCACCGCTCACATCCATGACGATGAGTTGTCGATGAACGTCGACCTGCGAGGCCGCAAGCCCGATGCCCGGCGCGGCGTACATGGTCTCGAACATGTCGTCGATCAATCGCAGCAGGGCGGCATCGAACACCGTGACGGGCTCGGCGCGAGTGCGCAACCGCGGATCGGGAAACTCGAGAATGGGCAGCAAGGCCATGGGGCTGAGGTCCTTCGGGTCAAGGTGCTTCGTATGGACCCCAAGTATATCAGTCGAGTTCCACCCGATTTGCGCGGCGGTCTCGCGAGCGTCGGCGGCTACCCTCGCGCGGATGACCGCTACGCCACCCGCGACCTCCGCCCCCACTTCCACCGCCACCTCGACCACCGACTTGGCGGAACTCTGCCAACTCGCCCGTGCGGGCCTCGATGCCCATCGGTTCCGAGAGGCTCTCGCGCGCACCGGTAGTGTCAGCGATCTGCTGCAGCGCGATGAGCCCGCGCTGCGCAGCCTCGGTCTCCCGCCCGCCGCGGCGCGCCGACTCGTCATCGGCCGCAACCAACCGCAGCAGCTCGCCGCCGATCTCGATGCCCTGCAACGCCACGCCATCACGCTGGTAGCCGCGCATCTGCCGGGCTATCCGCCGCAACTGCTCGCCATCGCCGACCCGCCCGCCGTGCTGTTCGTCCGCGGTGAACCGGCCTGTCTGCTCACACCCCAGCTGGCCATCGTCGGCTCGCGCCATCCCACCGCTAACGGCGCGCAAACAGCACAGGATTTCGCGGCCCACTTCGCGGCGCTCGGCTTGACCATCACGAGCGGCCTTGCCCTGGGCATCGACACGGCAAGCCACACCGGAGCCCTCGCTGCCGGGGGTTTCACGGTCGCCGTCTGCGGCACGGGTCTCGATCAACGCTACCCCGAACGCAACGCCGAACTCGCCGATCGCATCACCCTGCACGGGGCCCTGGTCAGCGAGTTTCCGCCCGGTACCCCGCCCTATCCCGGCAACTTTCCGCAGCGCAACCGCCTGATCAGCGGTCTGTCGCTCGGCGTGCTGGTGGTCGAGGCCGCCCGGCGCAGCGGCTCACTGGCCACCGCCCGCTGTGCGGGCGAGCAGGGTCGGGAGGTGTTCGCGATACCCGGCTCGATCCACAGCAGCCAGTCGCAAGGTTGCCACCAGTTGCTGCGCCAGGGGGCGACGCTCGTCGAGAACGCCGAAGACGTCCTGTCCGAATTACCAAAAACCGTTTTTAATCAAATACTTGAGTCGCCTCCGGCGAGTCTGACCGGGGGCTCGGAGGAGCGCTCACGGTTGGACAACCCGGCCGAAATCCTGTTAGATGCGCTCGGCTTTGAGCCGACGAGCGTCGATGCGCTCATCGCGAGCACCGGCCTCTCCAGCACATCTGTGGCGTCCCTGCTCCTCACCCTCGAACTCGAGGGTCGTGTCGCATCAGACCTTGCCGGCCGATACTTCCGGTGTGCCCGGGCACTCTTTTAATGCGTGACATGACAGACAACGGCAGCGTCCTCGACATCCTCATCTACGTCTTCGACCGGTACATGCTGGCCGACGCGCCGGAGGTGCCTGAGCGCGACGAGTTGGCGCAGGATCTCGAGCAGGCGGGCTTTGCCGGGGAGAGCGTCGAGCGCGCCCTCGACTGGCTCGCCGATCTCGCGGGCGAGCGCGACCGCCCGAACCTCGATGCCGCTGGCCCGCGGGCCATGCGCGTGTACACCGACGA
Organism: Gammaproteobacteria bacterium; assembly: GCA_010029775.1. Classification (GTDB taxonomy): domain Bacteria; phylum Pseudomonadota; class Gammaproteobacteria; order Steroidobacterales; family Steroidobacteraceae; genus UBA964. The sequence goes on along the minus strand of RGWK01000041.1, from coordinate 1,972 downwards.
AGAGCGCAACCACTTGCCGGCGGACTGTCGCGGCTACCTGCTCGCCCTGGAGCGCAGCGGGATCCTCTCGCCGCAGCAGCGCGAGATCGTCATCGAACGCTTGCTGGCCCTCGATGCCAGCGAACTCGACGTCGATCAGCTCAAGTGGGTGGTGCTGATGGTGCTCTCCAGCCAGCCGGGCGAAGAACTCGCCTGTGCGCGCATGGAAGACCTGGTGTTCGACCTGCCGCCCGAGCGGCCTCACTGATCGAACGCCACGGAACGGCTCGCTCATGGCTGAAAACCTCGTCATCGTCGAATCGCCGGCGAAGGCCAAGACCATCAAGAAATACCTCGGCAACAAGTTCGAGGTGCTCGCGTCCTATGGCCACGTGCGCGATCTGGTGCCCAAAGAAGGCGCGGTCGATCCGGCGCGTCGTTTCGCGATGAAGTACGACATCATCGAGCGCAATGAACGGCATGTCGATGCCATCTCGCGTGCACTGAAGAAGGCCAAGGCGCTCTACCTCGCCACCGACCCGGACCGTGAAGGCGAGGCGATCTCCTGGCATCTGCGCGAATTGCTGCAGGATCGCGGCGATCTTGAAGGCAAGGACGTACACCGCGTCGAATTCTTCGAAATCACGCGCAACGCCGTACGTCAGGCCATCGACAATCCGCGCGAGCTGTCGCTCGATCTCGTCAACGCGCAGCAAGCGCGTCGCGCGCTCGATTATCTGGTGGGTTTCAATCTCTCGCCGTTGCTCTGGAAGAAAGTACGCCGTGGTCTCTCCGCAGGTCGCGTGCAAAGCCCGGCGCTGCGCATGATCTGCGAGCGCGAGGCGGAGATCCAAGCGTTCGTGCCGCGCGAATACTGGACGCTCGACTCCCAGGGCGAGCGCAGCACGCAAACCTTCCCGCTCAAGCTCGTCGAGTTCGAGGGTCGCAAGGTCGAGCAGTTCAGCTTCACTGACGCCAGCCGCGCGGCGACCGTGGAAACCGCGCTGCGCGAGGCGAGTGGCGCCGGCGCGCCTGTACCGGCGGCAGATAGCGAGGGCCCGCCACGTCTGTCGCCGCCCGGCACGCTGACCGTGCTCGATGTCGAGCGCAAGCAGCGCAACAGTTATCCCTCACCGCCCTTCACCACCTCGACGTTGCAACAGGAAGCGGCGCGTAAGCTCGGCTATTCCGCGCAGCGCACCATGCGGCTCGCGCAGCAGTTGTACGAGGGTGTCGATTACGGCGAGGGCGCCGTGGGTCTTATCACCTACATGCGAACCGATGCGGTCAATCTCGCCGGCGAAGCCATCAGCGAGATCCGTCAGGTCATCGCCAAGCTCTACGGCGCAGAGTCGGTGCCGGATGCGCCGCGCGTTTACAAGAACAAGTCGCGCAATGCGCAGGAAGCGCACGAAGCCATACGCCCAACCTCGGCGGCTGTGTTGCCGCAGATGCTCGAGGGTCGCATCGATGCCGATCTGCAAAAGCTCTACTCGCTGATCTGGAAACGCGCCGTCGCCTGCCAGATGGTGCATGCGGTCAAGGACACCGTGGCGGTGAACCTGCTTGCCGGCGCCAACGGACCGCAGCGCAACCTGCTGCGCGCCAATGGCTCCACGCTCGTCAAACCCGGCTTCATGGCCGTGTATATCGAAGGTCGCGACGATACGGCAGACGACGAAGACGAGCGGATTTTGCCGGCCATGGAGGCCGGTGACCGTGTCGAGCTCGTCAGCCTGCGTGGAGTTCAGCACTTCACTGAACCGCCGCCGCGCTACTCGGAAGCCTCGCTGGTCAAGGCACTGGAAGAGCACGGCATCGGTCGTCCGTCGACCTACGCCTCGATCATCAGCACGCTGAAGGATCGCGAGTATGTCGATATGGACGGCCGCCGCTTCATCCCCACCGACATCGGCAAGATCGTCAACAATTTCCTCAGCGTCAATTTCGGCAAGTATGTCGATTACGGCTTCACCGCGGCGATGGAAGACGA
>RGWK01000005.1 GCA_010029775.1 Gammaproteobacteria bacterium | reverse complement strand
GCCGGCCTTACCACCGCTGGCTCCTGCCGTCTGTAATGCCATATTTGCCGCGACGGGCTATCGCATTCGGCGTTTGCCCATCGTTCAGGACGGATTTTCCTTCGGTACGGCTTCGAAGTCGTAGTCGTCGGCAGCGGTCAGCGTCACGTGGGCAAACTCACCTACGGGGAGTGATGCGCCCCGCTTGATGCGCACGACGCCGTCGATCTCGGGCGCATCGCCGCGGGTCCGTGCGATGGCGACATTACCCTCATGGCCATCGACCAGTACCGTTTCCTCCTGGCCCACACGCTGAGCCAAGCGCGCAGCGCTGATGCGCTGGGCGACCTGCATGAAGCGTGCGAGGCGTTCCTCCTGCACTTCAGCTGGCACATGCGCGGCGAGATCGTTGGCGCGTGCACCCTCGACGGGTGAATATTTGAAGGCGCCGACCCGATCGAGCTGGGCTTCTTCCAGCCAGTCGAGCAACTGCTGGAACTCGGCCTCCGTCTCACCCGGAAAGCCGACGATGAACGTGCTGCGCAGGACCAGTTGCGGACAGCCTCGTCGCCAAGCGGCGATGCGCGCCAGCGTGTTCTCGGCATGTGCGGGCCGCTTCATCCTTTTGAGTACGGTGGGACTGCCGTGCTGGAAGGGAATATCGAGGTAGGGCAATACGCGACCCTCGGCCATCAGCTCGATGACGCCGTCGACATGCGGATAGGGATAGACGTAATGCATGCGCACCCAGACACCGAGAGACCCCAGTCCCCGTGCCAGGTCTAGAAAACGGGTCTGGTAACTGCTCAGGTGTTGTTGCAGCCTTCGGATATTTTTAGGTAAGCGTAGTGGCGTGGCGTCAGTCGAACGCCCTGCGGCGGTACTAGGTCGACAAACGGATCATGTTTGGGTGGCAAGTGCTCGTGTACGGCGTCCAGTACGTCTTCATACGCATGCGGGCCTGTGACTTTCAGCACCTTCGGGTGCCGCTCGAGGATGCGTTGCGGGTTGGCGCCCAGACAGCCGGTGACGACAACTTTGCCGTTGTGTTCGAGTGCCTCACCGATCGCATCGAGGGATTCATCGATCGCTGAATCGATGAAGCCGCAGGTGTTGACGACCACGAGATCAGCCGAGTCGTAGTCGGGCGCGACGGTGTAGCCTTCGGCGCGCAAGCGGGTGAGGATGCGCTCCGAGTCGACCAGCGCCTTGGGGCAGCCGAGGCTGACGAAACCGACTTTCGGATTACGCTTTTTGCGTGTGGATTTCAGGTTCACGACATATTTTACCGCTCAGTGGCCGCACTTGTCCGCAGTCTGGACGGCGAACCTGCGGCTCTTCAGATCGTCGGGTCTGCTGAGGCTGAATGGACACCGTGAAAAACACCCGTATCGGCATCGTGGGCGGCGGCATCGGCGGTTTGACCGCCGCGCTGGCGCTGCAACGCGCCGGATTTCGTCCTGTTGTCCTCGAGCAAGCGCCCATCCTCGCTGAAGTGGGTGCTGGTATTTCCTTGAGTCCGGCGGCCGCTCACGCCCTCAATTATCTGGGCATGCGTGAGGTACTGCAGACCAAGGCCTACCACCCTGAAGATCAGTGCGTGCGTCACTATAAGGATGCGCGCCCGTTGTCCTGGATCAACCGGGGGCGCGCGCTGGTGGAGCGTTACGGCGAGCGTTATTACCTCATCCATCGGGCAGATCTGCACGACGCCCTGGCGGCTGCGGTTCGCGCCAACGATGCGCAGGCCATCGAATTGAACCGACGCTGTCGCTCAGTGCAGCAGCAGCCGGATGGGGTTACGGTCGAATTTGTCGATGGCAGCTCGCGGCAGTTCGATGCCTTGGTGGGCGCCGACGGTTCACGCTCGATTGTACGCAGCCAGGTTTTCGGACTGCTGGAACCGCAGTACACCGGTTACATCGCATGGCGTGGCCTCGTGCCGATGCATCGGGTGCCGACCGAGTACCTCGATCCGCCCTCGGGCGTGTTCGTAGGTCCGGGACACCTGGTGAATCGCTACCCGGTCCGTAATGGCCAGTGGCTCAATTTCGTCGCCTTCGCCGAACGACAGGCGTGGACGGAAGAGGGTTGGTCGATCCGTTCGACCGTGGAGGAATTGCTCGCTGAGTTTGAGGGTTGGACGCCGTGGGTGCGTCGGCTGATGGAACTGGTGCAGCCTGAGCTGCTGTTCAAGTGGGGTCTGTTCGACCGTGAGCCACTTGGCCGATGGTCGCAGGGGCGAGTGACCTTGCTCGGTGATGCTGCCCATCCGATTCTGCCTTTTCTCGGGCACGGTGCCGTGCTCGCGATCGAGGACGGCGTGGTGCTGGCGCGCGCCTTCGAGGCGTCGGCTTCGGTCGAGGAGGCCTACCGGCGCTACGAGGGGGCGCGGATGGAGCGTGCGTCGTTCGTGGTGCTCGAATCGCGCAAGGCCGGCAAAATGTTCCATGCACCCGACACTGATACCTACCATCAACGCACGCAGGGCAAGGCGGCTGACGAAGGCATCGGCCTGTTCTCCTATAATCCGGTGACCCAGCCCCTCTAACGCCGAGGTCTCTCATGTCTGCAGTGCCCGAAACGCTCCCCGCGCTCGCCGAGCGGGCGGATGCCGCCTATCTCGATTTCGTCGAGGGCTTTCGCGAGTACATCCTCGGCAAGGGCGCGGATTTCGAGGACCGGTTGAACGAGGCACTGCTCGCCGAGCAGGTTCGTCGCGGACAGCCGTGGGGTGATGTCGAGCAGATCCGCGAATACGTGCATTCACTGCCACTCGGTCGGCTGCGTGATCGTCTGTCGCGCACGCAGCAGGAGATGAAATGGTTTGCCTTGCGCCGCTCCTTCGAAGCGCAGCGCGCCGAATTGCTCGCCGAGCTCGAGCGCTACGACACGCGCGGTCCGGGCCGCTTGGAGCTCGACCCGAACTTCGTGCATCCGCCGTACGTCAACGTGCACTTCCACCTGCAACCGGGTGGTTACTACAAGGATGCGTTGTCCGGGTACCTCTACCATTACGGTACCAAGGTGTTTTTCCGCGGCGACAACGACCACGACGAGTTGCACTCCAAGCTCGTGGCGCGCGTGCCGGCGCCTGCTGACGGTCGCGTCGAGCGCATCCTTGATCTCGCCTGTTCGATCGGCCAGAGCAGCACGGCGTTTCGTCGCCGGTTTCCAAACGCCGACGTGACCGGCATCGACTACTCAGCCCCCATGCTGCGCGTTGCGCATCGGCGTGCGGTGATGCTGGGTGACGAGGTGACTTTTGCGCAACGTTTGATCGAGAAGACGGGATATGCCGAGGGGCAGTTCGACATCACCTTCGCGTTCATCGTGTTTCACGAATTGCCGCTGCGCATCATCCACGAAACGGTGCGTGAGGCCGCGCGCGTGACGCGGCGTGGCGGCATATTCGCGATCTACGATTTCACCGGAACGCGCGACAAGTCGCCCTACCAGCGATACCACCGCTGGTTCGATGCGCGTCACAACGGGGAGCCCTACTCACAGGACTTTTGCGACTGTGACATGAATGCCATCCTGGCCGATCACGGTTTCGAAGTGGCTGCAGCCTCGGTGGGCCAGCGTTCGGGCGGCGCGGGCTACATGACCCACTGGTTCGCGACCCGTGTCTGAGCTCACGCAACAGACGCCCGAAGGCGGTACGCCGATTGCGGGAGAGAATCCCGTTTATCTCAAGGATCCGGTGCTCGATGCCACCGTGCGTATGGTGGTCGAGCTTGCCGCACAGGTGTGGATCGAGCGCGAGCGGCGAATTACCCTGGAGTCGCTGCTCGAGGCGCAAGGCACGCTGAGCCGCGCGGCGATCGAGTCGTTCAAACCCGATGCCGCACAGGCCGCTGCACTCAAGCGGGAGCGGGCGCGTTTCATCGAAGACGTCTTCAAGGAATTGCGCCGCATCCCGCCTACAGCGTGAGTGCTTACTGTGCCGGTCCCGGCACGACCAGATGGCCGAGCTGCTTGTACATGCTCGCGAGATCCGAGTTGCCCCAGCGCTCAACTACCTTGCCATTGTCGAAGCGGTAGATATCGATACCGGTGATGTTGTAGTCGCGGTTCGTCGGCGGCAATCCGGCGACGCCCGTGGTGTCGCGATTGCGGATCCGCGTGCGGACCACTACGAAGTCTCCCGCACACAGGATCAGTTCGTCGGTCAGCGTGCGATCAGGATGATTGCGACGCGAGGCGTCCCACATGGCGGCCATCTGCGCCGTGGTGACGTTGCGGGCGCCGTCACCACCCGTATCCGTGTTATTTGCCCTCGCAGGCCGTGACCGGCTTGGCGATGGCAGGTGAGGTGACGAGTGCGCAAATCAGCAGTAGCGCATGACGAGTCTTGAGCATGGATTGATCCTCAGTGGTAATTCTTAGGTGGTAATTCGCAGGACGTTGGTTACTTTGAAGACGAGGCGGCTTGCGCAAAAACGGCCAATTCCCGATTGAAGCGCTCCGGCTCCTCGGCAAACGGGGAGTGTCCGGATTCCGGGTAAAACGCCACTTGCGCACCGCGTACGCGTGCAGCAAGTTCACGACCCTGCGTCTCCGGCGTACTGCCGTCTTTCCCACCGATGACCACGAGCAACGGCACATCGAGTTTGGCAAGCACGTCCTTGTTATCGATTGGTCGATCGAACATGTATCGACGCGCTTCAGTCGCCGTGAGCATGCCCATCGACGTGGCCTGAGCGAGCCAGGCTTCGGGCATCGACTTGGCCGTGAGTCGCAGCACGCCGCGGCGAACGGCAGCGGCGCGCAGTTGCGGATCGCCCGACATCTGCTCGTCTCGCATACGGTTCATCTCGGCGATCACCGCAGCAGGCGGCGGTGTTCGACCGGTGGGTGGGTCGGTGAAGCCACCGTAGGCGCCTGTCAGCACGACCCCTGACAGACGTTCACTGCCGTACTTGCGCAGGTAATCACCGATTACGAGCGTGCCGTACGACCATCCGAGCAGCACGACCTTGCGTGCACCGGTGGCATCAATGACACGTGACAGATCATCCGCCCAATTCCCGCTCGTGGTGTACGCCTCGCGCGACCAAGGTTTGCCCGACAAGCCGTGACCGCGCAGGTCATAACTGACGAGTCGAAAGTGGCGATTCAACTCCGACGCAGTGAACTGCGCCTCGAAGCTGGCATGACTCTGCCCGAAACCATGCACCAGAACGATGACCGGCTGTCCTGCCGCACCCTGCTCGATGACGTTGAGCGGGACACCCTCGGCGCCGGACACGATGCTGTAGCGCCGGATCGGAGACGCAGCGCTGTCGGCGGCCTGCGCGAGCGGTAGTTCCGTGATGCAAAGAACGACGAGCAGCCAACCCAGCAGCGCGCGCCGCAATAGTGCTGTACTCATGACCCCCTCCCTGAGAACCGACTTTACACGAGCCCGAACCCCGGTACGATCAGTGCTCTTCCTGCAAGTTCGAGGTGCGGTGTGCGGCAGTTTCTCGGTTGTTGGCTCGCGGTGCTCGGTGTGTTCGCGGCCTCGAACGCCGCGGCCCAGCAAGGACTCGAAATCCGTATTCCGGCCCAGGCGTTCGGCGATCTGCCGCACCCGCCGGCACCCGACTACGCCCGCGACAGCGCGTGGGCGGCGTTGCCGTGGCGTCTCGATGCGGCAGATGTGGTCGCAGAGCGCGATCCGTTCGGTGATCGACAGGCATCGGCCAGTGTTGACGTGTTCTATATCCACCCGACCACGTACCGCGATATCGATTACTGGAATCAGCCTCTCGACAAGGAGGCGACCAACGCATGGACAGACGAGTCGGTCATCGCGCGTCAGGCGGCGATCTTCAACGCGTGCTGCCGTGTGTTCGCCCCGCGCTATCGCCAGGCCACTGCGGCCGCCGTGTACGCGCCGCCGGATCGCAAGCCCCTCGCGGCGTACGAGTTCGCCTGGGGCGATGTACGCGCCGCATTTCTGCATTACATGCAGCACTGGAATCAGGGCCGCCCGTTCATTCTGGTTGGTCACAGTCAGGGCGCTTCGCACATCGAACGCTGGTTCAACGAATTCGGCACGAGTGCGTATCGTCGCCAGCTGGTCGCTGCTTACCCGATTGGGATCGCCTTTACCGCAGAAACCTTGCGCCAGATGGGCGGCGGTGTACAGGTGTGCACAACGCCGACCGCCACCGGCTGTCTCGTCAGCTGGAACACGTTCGATGCGGCGGGTGATCCGAGCTCCTACATCCGCGGTACCCAGGCCCGGCACATGGCCCGCTTCGGTTCGAGCGAAGGCAACGACATCCTGTGCATCAATCCGCTGACGTTCGATGCCTCACAGCCGCAGGCACTCGCCTCGCAAAATCTTGGTTCACTGCCTGCTCGCGCGGGGGTCGGTTTGGCCGCCGCGTTAAAGGCCGGTGTGTCACTGCCTGCCACCGAGCCCGCGCGCATTGCGGCGCGATGCGAGGGCGGTGTGCTGCGCGTCGAGGGTTTGCCGCGCGAAGGGTACGCCATCGTTCCGCTGCCGGGCGGCATGCTGCACTTCAATGATTTCGATTTGTTCTATGCCAATATCCGCGCCAACGCCGTGACGCGCAGTGCCGCGTTCAAGGCTGCAGCGCGGCGATGAAGGCGTTGACGAATTTGCCATCATCAAAATCGTTACGAACGCGGCCGATGCGCACGATCACCGCGCGCTGGCGGGTGAGCACGAATACTCGTTGACCGCCTCGTCCACCGATATAGAACACACCGTCGTCGGCGAACGGGGTCAGTTCGGGCGCTGCTGCACGCCCGGCTTGAATCGAGCGTGGAACCAGCAGCACGGGCTCGCGAGCCCACACCATGCCGTGTGCCGCCGCGAGCGGTGAAGGTGCGAGCATTGTCGCGATGCTTTCCTCTTTCAGCGCGCGGCCATTCGCGCCGACGCCGCGATCGAGAACGAGTTGACCGATTAGCGCCCAGTCACGTGCACTCGCTTGAATGCAGCAGAAGGTGCGCGTGTTGCCGCGAGGGCGATCGAGTCTGACGTAGGCGTCGGCGGCTCCCGCGGGCTGCCACACCCGCTTCGACAGGTATCGGGCGTAATTGCGACCGGTGGCGGCTTCCAGGACTAGTCCCAGCACCTGCGCGTCGAGCGTGCTGCTGCGATCGATGGTGCCGCGCGCCGCACGAGCCGGCTGTGCGAGTGCGATACGCCGTAAGTCAGGCCCGATGAACATCTGCATGCCCGGTGAATCGGGTCGATTTTCGAACGGCGGATCCGCCAGACCCGCTTGTCCCCACAGCAGATCCCCGACGGTAATGAGCCGCCGCGGATCGTCGGTGCCGCGCCACTCGGGTAGCCAAAGCGCGGCGGGCGTATCGAGCGAGGGTATTTGTCCATCCTCGATGGCCGCGAGCACGGCGAGCACCAGCAGCCCCCGGTGCATCGACTGGGTATCGAAACGTCGTGCCGGATCGATGCCCGCCGCATAGTCTTCGAGCAGTAGTTGGCCATCGCGCAGCACCACGAGCGCCAGGGTGTCGTAGTCACGTGCCAGTTGGCGCGCGGCCGCAAGTTTCGCGGCTTGCTGTTCAGCGCGCGCCTGTTGCTCGACGACGGGTGTGAACCATGGACGAGCGCGACCTTTGACGATAACGGTGGGGGTGTACCAGCTGCCATCTGCGACCACATCGTCCGCTGCCGGCATGCGGGCAAATCGTCCTGCTGCAACATCGTCGAGATGACGACATCCGGCGAGCAGCACCAATATGCCGACGAGGCTGATACGGGCGATACGTACACGGGAGATACGTGATGAGTTCATGGATCGATCCGCAGTATGGAATTGTCTTCAGCACAGGTGACATACAAACGGCCGTCGCGCGTGGCGATGAGGCCCGTCGTCGTGTCGGCTGCGAACGGCAGGTTTGCCAGGGAGGTCGGAAGTTCTGTGGCGACGGTGCGCCGACTGCCATCCCGCGGATCGAACAACACGAGTCGGCGTTTTGTCTGTTCGATGACGGCAATGCGACCATCCGCTAATCGCGCGATGGCTGAGGGCGATTCAAACCCGGTGGCGAGAACCTGCCGCGAGCCATCTTGCAGACTCACCCGAGTCAATGCGCCACGACCGTATTCGCTGACGATTACGCTGCTCTGTCCATCGGCCAGCAGCGCTACGGGTTGCGCCAGACCTTCGGCCAGAGTTCGACGGTCTTTGTCGTGCAGATGCAGCAAACGACCGGAGTTCGCCTCGGCCACGACGATTGCGCCCTCGTCCGTGATGAGCAGCCCGCGCGGCGCGTTGAGGTCATTGACGTCCATCACCACGGTATCAGTGCGTCGGTCGATCACGCGTACGCGAGACGCGCCAGAGTAGCTGAAGGCGATCAAGGTGTCGGAAGCGGCAATCGCCGAGGACATGCCGCGGCCGCCGACCCACGGCGGGCGCGTGACGGCGCCGCTCTGCAGATCGACGAATCGGTAGCCGAAGGGGTCGGCCACCAGCATCGCCTCGCGACCGGCGTGCTGAGTCAACGCGGCACCGAGTGCGACCGTGAAGTGGCCATCTACCAGCCGTCGGCTGCGTCCGGTTTCCGGGTCAAAGACGAGCACCCGGCTGTCCGCCACGCTTGGCAGATAAATGAGTCCATCGGGACCCAGCGTCACGTTGTCGATGACGTCGTCGAATCGACCGAGCAAGGTGTTGCGTTGGGTGGGCAGATCGGTCCGCCACAGTTCGCTGCGCAGGTAGTCGATGCTGACCAAAGAGCCATCGCGCCGATCCACCTTAACGGCCGCCGGGGATCCGAGGCCCCGCGCCACTTCGCGATGCACGCCCGTATCGGGATCAATGGCGACGAGACGATCGGAGCCGAACGCCGGTGCGTAAAGCAGGCCATCGGCGCCGAAATCAAAGCCGTTCAAAGATTCCTGACCCCGGCTGACTAAGCGCGGCGCACGACGTCCGATGACGTCGACTTCCCACAGTGAATTGTCTCCGGCCCGACTCTGCGCGACGAACAGTCGTCCGCGATCGTCAAATGCGACGGGATTGACGCGCGGTACGTTGGCGAGCGCCACGTGGAGCGCCCCGTCGGGTCGTCGAATACGCAATTCGCCGGAACGCTGCGCTGTCCAAGCCATGATGCCCGCTGCCGCCGAACCCGCAGGGCCGAAGGCCACGTCATCGGCTTCACCGAAGGGTGCGGGCACGGCATAGGTGACCGCACCATTGTGAGGATCGATGCGGTAGATACGCCGGTCGTAAACGCTGGTGCCGTAGAGCTGCCCATCCGGTCCGAAGGCCATCCCCTCGATGGCATGCAACGGACCGCCGGGCACTAAGACCTGCGGTTTCACACCCTCTGCTGCAACGAGGGTCGCGCACACGGCGAGCAGCAGACCCGAGCCTGCCGACAGTCGCCTCATGCGAAGGTGATCAATTCCTTGCCAAGCAGACGTCCGAGCGAGAGCGCCGGCATGACCGACATACCGCCCGGCATGCCGTTGCCCATCACCGTTCCCATGCCGAGCAGTTCACCGGCTGCATAGAGATTCGGGATCGCGGAACCATCGCGACGGATCACGCGCAATTGCGCATCCACGGCGACACCCGCGTAACTCAGCAGATTCCAGCTATTGATGGCGATCGCATAAAACGGCGCAGTGGCGATCGGCGCCGGCAGGTGTGTTCGGCCCAGCGCATCTTTGCCGGCATCGCGACCCCGGTTGTAGCTTGCGACCGTATCGAGTAGACCCTGCGGGTCGATGCCAGCGCGTTGGGCGAGGGCGCGCAAATCCGTTGCTCGATGGAAACCGTAGGTGCCGTCGGCAAAGGCCCGTTCGGTGTCGGCGTCGGTCCACGGGCCGGAAAACCCGCCGCGTAGCAGCGGAGGTGCTTGCAGACGAATGGTTTCGTCGAACACAAACCAGCAGCGCTCGTCGGGCAGTCGCGCCAGTGCCATTTCATAGGCGTCATGGCTCGGGATGTCCTCGCGCAGAAATCTTTGGCCTTGGCCGTTGACAAGGATTTCCCAAGGTGGACGCTCGGGCGGAAAGTGCCGCGCCATCGCACGCATTGCGGTGGGTGATTGATCGTCAGCGAGTACGGCACCGAACAGGGGCGTGTGGTGCTCGCCGCCGCGAATGTAACCGCCGGCAGCAAGGCCGAGCTCGAGACCGATGCCCTGACTGAACGGATACGTGGCCCGCGTATGGGTGCGCGTGCCCTCATACTTCAGGAACATCTGCGGATTGGCGGTATAACCGCCGCTGGTCAGCGCTACCTGCCGCGCGTGCAGAGTGATCTTGCGATTGTCGGCATCACGCACGACGAGCCCCGTGACGGCGCCCGAGCCTCGAGCCTGCACGAGTTCGACGGCTGAGTGCCCGGTGAGGACAGTGATGCGTCCGGACTGAACGTGCGGCGCGAGTTGTCGGTTCAACACTTCGAGGATGTCCCGCCCGCCGTTACGACCCCAGACATATCGGGGCTGGCTGTAAGGTTCGTGGGTCGTGCCGGTGATCGGGTGCGTATCGATCGGCTTGAAACCTTGGTCCATCAGCCAATCGAACGCCGGTGCGGCCGCGTTGACCGCCAGACGCAGTATCTCGGGGTTGGCCGTGTTCTTGCTGATCCGCATGACGTCGGCGTAATGCAGATCCGGGCTGTCGATGATGCCGCGCTGCCGCTGCAGCCGCGTACCTGCAGCGCTCATCTGGCCACTCGAGAGGTGCAGGGTGCCGCCCAAGATGCCTGCCGCCTCGACAATCGCGACTTTGGCGCCGCGCTCGGCCGCGAAAATCGCGGTCGGCAGACCCGCATTGCCACCGCCGACGACGATCAGATCCCAGGTGGTGTGGCGGGCGGCCTGAGCCGTATTGCCCATGACTCCGAGTGCCATGGTGACACCGGCGCCCACGATAAAGTCGCGTTTGCTGAGCGTGCTCATACTCGTCCGATCTCAGTGTGGTCACCCGATCGTAGTGTGCGCCACGCTTCGGCGGAACCGTTGAGGAAGCCGTGCGCCGCCCTGTGGTATGGCGTATCGTCGGACTCGATTTCCAACCTGTGGGGGGTGGGTTTTGAGTTCACCAGCAGCGGCCGTGTCCGCAACGCCTAATCGGCTACACATCGGTTGGGGGATTGGCACCCTTGGGGCCTCCGTCCTGCTCAACAGTTGTTGGTGCTGTTTGCAGCCAAGATCTGGGACTGGATCGCGAACCCGTTGATGGGCTTGATCAGTGATCGGACCCACACCCGTTGGGGCCGGCGGCGACCTTATCTCATTCTGGGCGGCGTGATTTCCGGTTTCGCGTTCGCCGTGTTCTTTAGCGCCGCGTTGACCCCGGTGTCGCAGTCACTTGTGCTTGTGACGCTGTCGCTCGCGCTCGTGGGTACGGGCTACACCATTTTCAACGTGCCCTACATGGCCATGCCCTCCGAGCTCGTTGATGATTACAAAGAGCGCACGCGCATGATTTCCGTGCGTGTGTTCTGCATCGGCATCGGCACGATGATCGGCATCTCCACGCAGCGCCTCGCCGAGATTCTGGGCGGCGATGCGCGAGGCTACGCGCAGATGGGTCTGATCATCGGCGTATTCGTGTTCTTCTTCATGGCGATCACGTTTTTTGGCACTGCCGGAGGTCGCCAGCACGCTCGCGAAACGCAGCGCGTGTCGCTTGCCGAGCAACTGCGTACGGGTTTTGCCAATAAGCCATTCGCTGCACTACTTGGCACCAAGTTCACGCAGCTGTTTGGCCTTTTCACCTCGACGGCCATGAGCATTTTCGTCGTGAAGTATGTGCTCGGCAAAGAGAACCCCGGCGAGTGGATGATCTATTTCACGGCCGTGAGCTTCATCGGCCAGACACTGTCGATCCCGATGTGGACCTGGATCACCAACAAGGTGGAGAAGCGCGCGGCGTACATGTTCTCTACGGCGGCGTTCTGCCTGATGTCCTTGACGTGGCTGGTGGCGAGTCCGCAGGAATCGATCTACATCTTTTTGCTGCGCGCGCTGCTCAAGGGCTTCGCGGCAGGCGGCCTGTTGCTGCTCGGGCAGTCGATGTTGCCGGACACTATCGAATACGACTACCGCCGCACTGGGCTGCGCCGTGAGGGCGTGTTTTCCGGCCTGTACAGCGTCGTCGAAAAGGTAGCCTCGAGTTTTGCACCGACGCTGCTTGGGCTCGGCTATGCGTGGTTCGGTTTCCAGTCGAAGGCACCGGTGCAAACGGCCGAAGCTATCGATGGCATTCGTTACTGCGCGGCCTTCTTGCCGTGCTTCTATTTCGGGGTTTCGCTGATCCCGTTATGGTTCTACCGTCTCGATGAGAAAACCCTGAAGAGCGCGCAGCGCGTCTAGAGGCTGCACATGACGGAACTCGATCCTGAAGGGCTGGTGTTTCGCGATGACCCAAGCAAGCGGTCATCGTTCTTCGCAGGGCAGGCGGATGTCGGGCGCTTGCTGGGCATGATCACCGCATTGACGGGCGAAATCGCCATGCTGCGCGCGCGACTCGACACGCACGAGCGGCTCGCAGCCGAGGGCGGTTTCGACCGCACCAAGGTCGAGGCCTATCGCCCCGATGCGACGGCGTTGGCCGAGCGCATGGCCGACGATCAGGCGATGATCGGCCGGGTGTTCAAGCCCTTGTCGGACGAGCTCGATCGACTGCTTGAAGACCCTGTCGTACAGAAAACCTTGCTGGAGACCGATCGATGAGTGCCACGCCCCACGCGATGATGCCCGAAGCCACGCATGACGAAGCGGCTCGCTTCGCTCATGTGGTGGGTCTGAAAAACTTTCTGATGCGTCAACTCGAGCCGAAGTGGCGCTCGCTCGTCGATGAGAAACTGACGCCGCAACTGGCGGCTGAAGGGCGCGATGCCAAGGGCGAATATCGTTCGCTCGAGCGCAGTCTGGCGCGACTCGGTGCATATCGTACGTGGCAGCAATTGACGGTATCCGCTCAAGAAGAAATGTGGCGCAGCGTCGGCGAGTGCGTCGATCGGCAACTGCCCGAACTTGAGCGGCGGGCGAGCGATCCGACTGCGGGTGGCTCCGTGCGCACCGATCCGCAGTTTCGGCCGCCGCGTTACTTAAGCACTGTCGATATCCACTTGATGCCGGGCGGTTACGCCGACGACCGCGGCGAGGGCGATGTGCGTCAGGGCGCCGTGTTCGATAAGGCCGCCGCGCTTTACCACATGGGTCGTAACGGCGGCGAACTCAACGACGTTCGCGGGCACACGCTAGTGCAGCACTATTTCGATCGCTTTCCCGGAATGACGCCGGAACGAATCCTGGACATGGGTTGTACGGTAGGGCACAGCACTACGGCGATCGCTGGGTATTTCCCGCAAGCCGAAGTGCATGGCATCGACGTTGGCGGCGCGTTGTTGCGTTATGCGCGAGCCCGTTCCGCCTCGCTCGGTGCGTCGATCCACTATTCGCAGCAGAACGCGGAGCAGACCGATTTCGCTGATGGCTCGTTCGATCTTGTGGTGTCCTCGGCCGTGCTGCACGAGACCTCGTTCAAGGCGCTGCCGCGCATCATGCGCGAGGCTCATCGCCTGTTGCGGCCGGGTGGCGTGATGATGCACCTCGAGGTGCCGCTGCGCTTCGACACGGCTTCCGCATGGAACCGCGTCCGCGGGCTGTTCGAAGCCTTGCACAACAACGAGCCGTTCTGGATCGGCGCTCAGCAGGCCGATATCGCGCAGACGGTGCGGGACGCCGGCTTTGCCGACGTCGCTTCAGGCTACCAGCCTGCCGTGCGCGTTGCCGATCGCGCTGCGGAGCCGCGCTTTACTTCGACCCCCGGGCCGGTGCACGTGGTGTGGTATCTGTTGTCGGGCGTGAAGCGCTGAGATCACGCGCTACGCGCAGACCAAAGATCTGACTGACGAGCGTTGCCGGATCGCGTCCTCGAAATGTCGGTGTCTGGCGCGAGAAGCTGCTGAGCCAGGAGCCGCCGCGCGAGCCCCGACGATCGCAGCCTTCTGCGAGTTGCGCTGAGCCGTCGCGCGGTGCGCTGGGCGGCAAGGGCATCACGTAGCAATCCTCGACCCACTCCCAGACGTTGCCCAGAATGTCATGCACGCCGAAGGGGTTGGCAGCGAGGCTGCCGACCGGCGCCACTTCCGCGTAGCCGTCATCACAGGGCGCGGCCTCGATGCGTCGGTCAGGCCGCGCGCGTTTCGCGCTCTCGTCGAACACGTTGGACTCACGACAGGCCTCGGCAGGTCGCTCGCCCCAGACGAAGCGATGACCGCCGCGGTTGCCGCGGCCGACATATTCCCATTCGGCTTCGGTCAGCAGCCGGTATCGCGGATGGGGCGCTGGTAGCCCGGGTCCTGCCAGTTCGTGCCAGGCTCAGCACGATAGGTGCCGTCGCGCAGGATGTTGCAGTCTCGCGCTGAGACGTGGCCCGTATCTGCGATGAAGCGTCGATACTCGCCGTTGCTGACTTCGTACTTGCCAACTGCGTAGGCGTAGTTGATCGTGATTCGCCGTACCGGGCCCTCGTAGCGGCCTTCCTCGCCGCCATCGAAGCCCATGTCGAACTGACCGGGCGGTATCACCACCATCGCCGGACAGTCGGCGCAGTCGCGAAACTCGCTGCCGGGCTTCAAAGATACCGATGGGCCCACACCCTGTGCCGATACGGCGGCGGGCAGGGCGAGCGCTGCAAGGATGAGAAGTCCCGTCAGACGGCCAAGAGCGTGCGGCATAAGATTAACCTACGGTTGAGGGCGATAACGCGCGTGGACGGCGAGCATTTTCTTGACCCCTTCGGCGACATGGGTCGCCGACAGGGTAGAGCCGGACACAATGGGTACGGTTCGGGTGGGGTCCCATCTACCGTGTTCAAGGCCGACCAGCGTATTACGCCACTGCGGCGTGTAGAGATCGCAATACCCGTCAGCGCAGGTCAGCACCTCGATGCCACGGCATTTGCCGTCGGCGCCAATGGCGATGAGGTAGGTGACGATGTCGTTGAGACCGTAGACCTGGTCAATGTACAGCCAACCACCGCCCTCGACCTTCCAGCCGCGGAACAGCGGCCGAAATGCCGGCACCTTGTATTCGAACTTGAGCTGCGTGAACTGCTCGGGAGAGAGCTTGAACTCGAACGGTGCTAGCTTCCCGTTCGGATAGAGACGCTGCTGCGCTTCTTCTAGGGTTTGCAACTCGTAGGCGGGCGCGTGCTGCGCCGCCACGACGGCCATGGCCGGAACGAGCAGGAGGCGGTGATGCATCAGGGCGTCGCGGCGCGGTGCGCCGGGGTCACACCTTGATGCTGTGCCGCACGCCGAACCCGGGCAGGGCAGGCTTCGCGTTCTTCACGACGTTGAAGCCGCGCGCGCCGATTTCGTTGGTGAAGTTCAGCGCGTGGTACTCGAAGCTCCACACTTCGTTGTTCCAACGGTGATCGTACCAGCGGCTGTACATCATGCGTGCCGGCATCTTGGTGCCACCTGAGTTGAAGTCGATCGGGTAGTAAACGCCACCCGGTCGGGTCACGCGGCGCGCTTCGTCGATCACCTTCTTGGTGATCTCGCCCGGCAACTCGTGATGCATGATGTAGCTCGTGACGAGATCGAAGTAGTTGTCCGGGAAGCCGCTGAGTTCGGCGAGCCGCTGGGCAAAATTGACTTCAACGCCGAGGCGCCGGGCGCGCATGTGCGCGTAGCGCACCATCGGACCGCCGACGTCAATGCCCCAAACTTCGGCGTCCGGGAAGCGCTCCTTCAGCGCGACCGACATTTGGCCTATGCCACAGCCCATGTCGAGGATGCGCTTGACCTTGCCGTCTTCCGGCAGAGGCAGGCGCGCCGCTGAGCCCTTGTGCACCTGGTCTTGTTCGTTGTGGCCGATGACGCTGATATAAAAGCTGTTGGTGCCGTAGTGGTAGATGTGGCCGGCAAACGGATCGCCGACGTAGCCACCGGGCTGAATGTGGATCTCGTGCCGCGCGTAGGTCGGGATATCGAGGTTCGGCGCAAGCTCTAGCGTGCCGGGGCCGGATTTGTCCGCCGCCTCCATCTCGGAGAGGTACGCGTCTGCGTTGGCATGGAAGTGATCGCGCAGGGTCTTCCACGTGACCTGCTGGTTGGCCAGCCAGGCGCGCGAGGCGATGTTGATGCCGGGCTCGGTTTCAACGAGCTGGCGAACTTGCTCGCCGGTGAGCGGCGTCAGCGGATCGATGCCTTCGCGCTCGAGCACGCGCTCGAAGGCTGCGGCCGAGGCGGCACGCAGCGCTTTGCTGTGCATCAAGCGAAACCCGAGCGTGAAATCCTGATGGCTCTCAAGATCGAGGGTCGCGAGGCGTGCGAGGCGTCCGTCAGTGCCACGCGGGAGGTAGGACCCCTTTGGCGCGGCCGTGTACGGCTTGAGTTTCTCCGCTGCTGCGGCGGCATCGGCCTTCAACGTCTGGGCCATCACCAATGCGCCTGCTGTGGCGCCAAACAGTTCACGACGACCGATCATGGATCAACCTCCGGAGTACGCGCGCCCTTAGCGCTGCGGAAAGCCCGTGCCGATGGAACGGAAGCCATCGTTGGCGAGCGGCCCCATCGCGAGTTCGATGAAGCGATCACGCTCCTTTTCCCACTCGGCGGTTTCCGCCGCGGTGGGCACGTAGCCTTCGATCATCTCTTGCGTGATGCCTTTCTTGGCGAGCAACGATTCGAGCACCTTCATGCGGCGCTTGGTGGCCCACATTTCGGCGTTCATCGCGATCACGCAGGACAGCAGGTTGTCGACGGCAGGGTTGCCGAGGAACACGCTGTTGGTGATGTCGGACGGAATCGCTTCGACGGCGTAGGTGGGACGGTTCTTGTCGATGGCCATGCGCTAACCTCCTGCACAACAGGTCGAAGATAGCATCCCCGCCACCCGGGCGATCAAGGGAGTTTCATGCGTTCAGAGTACGGTCATCCGCCGCCGGTGCTGCAGCAGACCCGTCCGGGGCTCGGCACCTATGTCACCGTTGGGGTGTCGGGCTTGCCCCGGCTTGAGGCCGAGGCGGCGCTCGAGCGCGCCTTTGCGACGGTGGCACGGGTCGAGGCGATCCTGAGTTTCCATGCTGCGGACAGTGATCTCGCTCGCCTGCATGCCTCTCGGGTGGGCTGCACGGTTGAAGTGGCTGCCGATACCTTCGCCGTTCTGCAGTGCGCCGATCGTCTGCATCGGCTGTCGGAGGGTCTTTTTGATGTGACCGTTGCGCCGGTGCTGGTGCAGGCGGGCCTGTTGCCCGCACCGACCTGCAGCGGCTGGCATCCCGACCCGAGCGCGCGGTGGGGGGACGTCGTACTGCTGCCGCCGAATCGGGTGGTATTTCAGCGGCCGGTGTGGATCGACCTGGGCGGCATCGCCAAGGGCTATGCCGTCGACCGGGCGATCGAGGCCCTACAGTTGCCCCCCACGGCCAGTGGGCAGGTGAACGCGGGGGGCGATTTGCGCGTGGCGGGGCCCGAAATCCAGACGGTGCCGTTGCGGGTGCCCGGACACCCGCAGAGCACCCACCCCCTTGTCGAACTGCAGGAGGCAAGCCTTGCGAGCAGTGCCTCTGCTGCGACGCGCACGGCGCATGTCGACGGTCGTGACCACCAAGCCGTGACGCCAGGACGGTTTGTGAGCGTCGTAGCTCCCTCCTGCATGCTGGCCGATGCGCTGACCAAAGTGGCGCTCGCGGAGGGGTCGCCGCTCGAGCGTGTGCTTGCTGCCTGCGAAGCGACCGCGTATCTCTACGCCTCCGACATCGGCTGGAAAGTCCTCGGAGGCGAGAAGCGGTGAACAGTATTCGGACAGGTGTATTGCCGCCGGGGCGTCGGCGCTTGCTGCATGCGCTGGCGATCGGCACCTGGGTCACCGGTGGCGTATGGCTGATCTTTCACTACTTCGTGCGGGTCGTGGATCAGTTTGGTTTTGACGGGCCGCACCCGCAGCAGCGTTGGTGGCTGATCGGCCACGCGGTGTTCTCTTTTGCCGCCGTGTGGATGTTCGGCGCCCTGTGGCCGGATCACGTGGTGCGCGGCTGGCGGGCACGGCAGCGCCGGCCCACGGGCGGCATGCTGTTCGGCGTTCTGGTGTGGCTCACGCTGACCGGTTGTGCGCTCTACTACATCGGCAGCGATCAGTGGCGGTCCTGGACTTCACTCGCCCACTGGATCGTCGGTCTTGCTGCGATCGTGCTGTTCATCGTGCACTTCCGCAAAAAAAAGGGCCGGATGCAAGCATCCGGCCCCGGCTGAACGATGTGATCTCGTTTAGAACTTGTAGCTGAGACGCGCACCCCAAGCCTGCGGCAGCGGCGGCGAGAAGCGCACTTCGTTTTTGTTGGGCGGTACCAGGAAGGTGAACGCATCGATGCCGAGCAGCGCCGAGGTCAGCACCTTGTTGTCGGTGAGATTGGTGCCGAAGATTTCAAAGGTCATCTTCTCCGAGCGCAGTCCGATACGGGCGTTGACGTTATCCGACGAGCCGACCCAAGCGACGTTGGAGAAGTCGGTGTACTTCTCGCCCTGGTGCATCAGGTCGACACGGGTGTACCAGTCGAGCGAGTCGCTGAAGGGGCGCGAGTACTCGGCCGTCAGGGAGTAGGTGATTTTCGGTGTCGTCGGCAGACGGTTGCCGATGGCGCCGCCGAAGCTGCCGTACACGAGGTTACAGTCGGCACAGTTGCCGCTCGAACCCACACCGTAGCTGACGAGCTCCGACTTGTTATAGGCGAAGGTGCCGGAGAGCTTCAGGTTACGGGTGGCCTGGAACTGACCTTCGAATTCCATGCCCTCGAGCTTGGCTTCGCCGTTGTTGACGGTGATGGTGATGAGGTTGGTGAAGCCCGGCAGTGCCACCGTGGAGCCCACCTGTCCATCGATCCAGTCGTTCTTGTAGAACGTCAGGATGGCGCGTGCCCGACCATCGAGGAAGGTCGACTTGATGCCCACTTCATAGTTGTCGAGCTGCTCCTGCTCGAACGCGAGGCTCGCTGTGGGTACGACCGACAACAGTGAAGCCACGAGAGCAGCGGGGGACGTCTTGAGTGCGGCATTGAAGCCGCCCGGGCGGAAGCCGCGTGAGAACAGACCGTAGATGAGAGTGTCATCGGTGATCTGGTAGTCGACCGAGATGCGCGGCGAGAAGCTCGTGAACGTCTCAGACAGCGTTTCGGCTGCGACACCCGTGGTCGCAACGCCCGGCGGAGCCACGAGCGGGGTCTGTTCGATCTTGTCCCACTGGTAGCGACCTTCGACGCTCACCGTCAGCTGGTCGGTCAGGTCGTAGTAGAGCGCGCCGAAGACGGCCGGGGTGGTCACTTCCTGGCGGGTGATGGATGCCGTGAACGACGGGCCGCTTGGCAGCAGTCCGTACACCGTGCCGCCCGGACTCATGCCATTGAAGTAGTTGCCACCGACTACCCAGCGCAATCTTTGCTCCTGCGGCGAGCTCAGGCGCAGTTCCTGACTCCAGTCGCGGAACTTGCCCTGCGATACCAGCAGCGACTGCAGCCACGGCACGGTGGTTGTCGGCCGGGTGGCATAGAACGGATTCACCCGATCCTTGCCGCTGCGATAGTTCAGGTCGATGAGCGTCATGGTCTTGTCTTGGTGTGCTGCAGTCAGTGATGACAGCGAGTAGCCACCGGCGAAGTCATAGTCGACACGCAGATCGGCCTGCAGTGCTTCGCGCTTGATGCCGCCATCCTGATTGAAGCTCGTCTCGAAGCGCGTCCAGATGGGGTTCGGCTCGAACAGAGCGCGGTTTGTGATCGGGTTTGAGGTGTCGTAATCCCCCGAGATGATGCTGCGGGGAATGGTGGCCATGGTGGGCACTTCGCCGCAGAGATAGCCGAAGGAGGCGCGGGAGTTGGCTGTTTGCCCAAGCGCCGCGGTACCTGCGGGTGCCTGCGAGAACGGCACGCAGGTGCCATCGGCGGTGACGCGACCGGTGAAAGAGTCGGACTTCAGTGCGCCTTGTGCGGGCGGGCCGTCGTCATCGCGAAATACGTTGACGTACGCCTTGACCTTCAAAGAATCCGACGGCTTGAAGACGAGCGCCAAAGAGGCCGACTGCGTCGTCTGCTCGCCGAGCTTCTTGCCGCTCGAGTCGGTGAAATTGGTGTACTGACCGCCACGCTTGAAGTCGCGAACCGTGATGCGACCGGTGAGGGTGTCGGTGAGGCCGCCTTCGAAGCTGCCGCTGAGGTCGTGCGAATTCCAAGAACTCACTTCGGCGATGACCTTGCCCTTGACGTCCTGACCCGGCTCGCGGGTCACGAAATTGATGGCGCCGGCGAAGGTGGAGCGGCCGAAGTATGCGCTCTGCGGGCCCTTGAGAACCTCGATGCGCTCCACGTCGACGATGGCGGGCGGCTGCGCGCCGAGCACCGGAGCGCCGTCGATAAACAGGTTGCCACCGGCGTTCAGACCGGTGTTGAGGTTGAGATAGAGGCCGCGAAATACCAGCGAGGTTGCCGAGCGATCGTTACGACCGGAACTGCCCTGCTGGTTGACGAAGTTGAAGCCTGGCGTCATCAGCATCACATCGCCCAGTTGCTTGATGCCCGCTGATTCGATTTCGGCCGACGAGAACGCCGTGATGGCGATCGGTACGTCCATCAGGTTCTCTTCGACTTTACGCGCCGTAACGACGATTTCCTCGAGGCTGATGGCGCCGTCACCGGCTGTGCTCTGCGCGGGCAGCAGTTGTGCGGCCGGCGCGGCAAGGATGGCAAGGATGGCGCCGGAAACGCGGCGCGCGGACGATGCTGACATTGAGCCCCCTGAGCGGTTGTTGTTGTCCCGTAAAAACGGGTCTATCGAGACCGAGACTACGGAGCGCTCGTCGTCAGTGAGAGAAAAAATGATTCGGTATTCACAGGGTGAACACGGCCGCAGCGGGTGGCCAGAACCCAGGGTGTTGGCGCATAACCCCTAGGCAAAAAAAGAGGGCCGGGTGATTACCACCCGGCCCCCTAGTTACGTTACGGATCAGAAGCTGTAGGTCGCTCGCAGACCGAAAGCACGGGGCAGCGGCGGCGAAACGCGCAATTCGTTCCGGTTCGGCGGTGCCGCGAGGAAGGTAAACGCATCAACGCCGATCAAACCAGCCTCGGCGACGTTGTTGTCGGTCAGGTTGTTGCCGAACAGTTCGATCGTCCACACATCCGAGCGGATGCCGACGCGGGCATTGATCGTCTGCTTGGCCTCGATTTCAGCGGCATTGGAGAAGTCGGTGAATTTTGCACCTTGGTTCATCACGTCGAGGCGGCTAAACCAGTCGAGACCGTTGGCGAACTTGTCACCAAGCTCGGCGGAGAGTGACCAGGTGGTCTTCGGCACGGTCGGCAACTGGTTGCCGATCGCTCCGGCAAAACTACCCCAGACGTAACTGCAGTCGATGCACGCCCCGGTACCCAGACCGTAACTGACGATCTCGGTGTCGTTGTAGGCAAACGTACCGGACAACTTGAAATTGCGCGTGACCTGCAACTGACCCTCGAACTCGATTCCCTTCAGGTCCGCCTCGCCGTTGTTGATGACGAGCGGGATGAGGTTCGCCGTCCCCGCGACGACCACGGGCACGGAGTTCGACACCTGACCGTTCTTCCAAGTTGAGTCGTAGTAGGTCAGTACGGCGCGCGCGCGGCCATCCATGAACGTCGACTTCACGCCGATCTCGTAGTTGTCCAGCTGCTCCTCTTCGAACGTCAGACCGGCCGAGGGTACGGCGGCTTTCAGTGCGTCGATGGTGGCTGCCGACGAGGTGACAAGACCCGAGTTGAATCCGCCCGGACGATACCCACGCGAGAACAGGGCGTAGAGCAGCGTGTCCTCGGTGATTTGATAGTCGAGCGACACACGAGGCGAGAAGCTCGTGAACGACGCGTTGAGTGGCGTGGCCGCCAGCCCCGTGACGACGGCGCCAGTGGTGCCGACCTTCGGGATCTGGTTGAGCTTGTCTTTCTGATAACGGCCTTCGACACTCAAGGTGAACTTGTCGGTGACATCGAAGTAGATGCCGCCGAACGCGGCCGGGGTTTCGACATTCTGTTCGGTGATGGCCGCGGCGAACAGCGGGCCGATCGGGCTCATGCCATACACCGTGCCGCCCGGCGTATTGCCGTCGAAGTAGTTGACACCAACCGTCCAACGCAGGGCTTGCTCCTGCGGCGAAGTCAACCGCAGCTCCTGACTCCAGTCCCGAACCTTAACCTGCGAGATCAGCAGGAACTGGGCCCAAGGCGGGGTTTGGGGGGTTGAACAGCGCGGCGCTGGTGGCGGCCGGGCTCGTATCCCAGTCGCCGGAGATCAAGGTCTTCTGGAAACTGCCGATGCGCGGCACCGTGCCGCAGACGTAACCGAACGAGGCGCGGGAGTTGGCGGTTTGTCCCAGCGCGGCGGTGCCGGACGGCGCTTGCGAGAACGGGACGCAGTTGCCGTTGGCATCCACGCGGCCGGTGAAGGATTCGGATTTCAGCGCAAGCTGCGCCGGCGGACCGTCGTCATCCTTGAAGGCGTTGATGTAGCTCTTGATGCTGAGGCTGTCGGTCGGCTTCCAGAGCACCGTGAGCGCCGCAGATTTGGTGCTCTGCGCACCGAGCTTGTCGGTCGCCGGGAACGCTGCGTTGGTGTACTGGCCGCCGCGATCGAAGCTGCGCAGCGTCAGGCGCGCCGAGGCGTTTTCGCCGAGGCCGCCCTCGACGCTGAGCGATGCGTCATGCGAGTCCCAGGAGGAAATTTCTGCCGAGATGCGGCCCTTGAATTCCTGCGACGGGTCGCGAGTGATGAAGTTGATGGCGCCCGCAAAGGCCGAGCGGCCGAAGTAGGCACTCTGCGGGCCCTTCAGCACTTCGATCCGGTCGATGTCCACCATGGACGGCGGTTGCGCACCGATCACCGGCGCGCCGTCGATGAACAGCAGACCACCGGCACTCAGCCCGGCGTTGCCGCTGATATAGAGACCGCGAAACACGAGGGAGTTCGTTGACCGATCGTTACGACCGGAACCGCCGAACTGATTGACGAAGTTGAAGCTCGGCGTCATGCGCATGACGTCGTTGAGGGTTTTCATGCCCGCCGCTTCGATGTCCTTGGACGAGAACGCGGTGATCGCCATTGGCACGGTCATCAGGTTTTCTTCGACCTTGCGCGCCGTGACGACGATTTCTTCGAGCGCGAAGCCATCGTCGGCCGGCTGCTGGGCCAATGCCGGCAGCGTCAAGGGTACGAGCAGTGCCGAGGCGACCGCCGCGGCAATTTTTTTGTTAAACGTGTAGGCAGACATCAAGAATTCCCCTCTCTCAATCATCCGTAGTTGGATGTGACAACCGATCAGTACTACAACTTCAGCCCAAACTCCATAGTCTCGAATCTTTTGTGTCGCTACGTGGCAACGCGCAGCGCGATTTGGTTGCGCCTCGCGGCGGGCCGCATGCTCAGTAACGCGCGGCAGGGTCTGGCGTGCCGAAGGCAAACGAGCGCATGGATGCCGTGATCTGCGGATCGTAGTTCGCACCCCAGGCAGGGGCCTCCGGGGATCCGCTGGCGGTTGTTGCGAGCGCGCCACCTTTGCTGCGGATCAACAATTGATAGCCGGTACGCGAACCGTAGGGTCCGCGCGGCTGGCCAGGGGCCCGCCACACGTAGGCACCGCGGCGCATGGTGCCGCGCGGGGTGGCCACTTCGCCGCTCAGTACGAAGGACTCCTCAACGGCTGCATGGACCACTTTGGAGCGTTGCGGTTCTCGCTGGCCCACCCGGTCTGCCGCGACCTCTACCAGCCAGGTGCACTCGCCGGTGGCTGGGTCATGACGCAACAACTTCTGGCGCACATCGGGTCCGAGGCTGGTCAAGGCCAAATCTCTGGCGCGGGTCCAGCGCATGTCCTCGGTTGCGAGCCGTCGAATCAGCTTCTCGGGCTTGTACATGCCTGCCGGGGTGGGCTCGTAGAACGCCAGATGTTCGCCCTCGTAGAAGTTGATCAGCGTCGCGCCCGGGCCGCTGCTGCGGCTTTGATGAGCGAATCCCGCCGGCAGATAGGCGTAATCGCCGCTCCGGTAGCGCTCGCCGTTGATCTCGAGCTCGCCATCGAGCACCAGGAATTCCTGATCGCTGTTGACGTAGTGCGGCCGGGTCATCGACCAGTTGGCCGGAAAGCGGAACACCACAGTGACGGCTCGCGTGCCTTTGGCATCGTAGGAGAGCGGCGTTCCGGTAACACCGGGCTGCGAGTTGCTCGCGCCAAGTACGCGCGAGGGGGCGAGCTGCGATTGGATGAAGTCCGTGTGGGGTCGGCCGAGTGCGAGCGGATGAGTCTCCTGGGCGCGCAGTCGCGACGGCAGGGCGGCGGCGAGCAGCAGGCTAGCGACGGCGTCGCGACGAGTGATGGACATGGGACCCCCAAGGGAAACAAACGAATGTGAAGTCGACCGGCCTATGCCGACGACAGGACCGACTATAGATTCGTACTGGCGGGACGATTCGTCTCAGTTGCTGTTGGTTTCATCCAGCGGTTTAGCGAAGGATCGGTTTGGCGGGGTCTCGGCGCTTCCGTTACCGTACTTGGTATGTCGATCTTTACGCTTCTCATACGTCACCCTGAGTCTCGGGCCTCGAGGAGTCGACCCGCGCCGGCGTGGGTGGCCTGGTGTTTCGCTCTCGCGTTGCATCCGATGGTGGCGATGGCCCAGTTCGCCGCACCGGCGCCGGCCAACCTGCATCTTGGACCCGTCCGCTTCTATGCGGATCTGTCGGCGGGCGAGCAAACGGCGACCGTGGCGAGTGCTGGCCTCGGGCGCGCTGAGTTTTCCCTCGATCGGCAGACGCTGACTTTCTCTTGGCGCGTCAGCGTGGACAAACTCACCTCGCGCGCACTCGGTATCTCGGTCAATGGGCCGCAGCGACCGGGTACCAATGCCGGTGTGCAGATCGATCTGGCGCCGCGTGGCCCAGCGTCGCGACTACAGGGCTCAGCCGTGCTGACCGAAGCGCAACTCGATTATTTGCTGGCCGGGCGGATGTACGTGAACGTGCGCACTACGCGCTACCCGGCCGGGGAGCTGCGCGGACAGATTCAGCGCGTGCCGCTGACGGCAGAACAATTGGCTGCGCTGCCGGAGCCTGCGCCGCCGCCGCGTGCCGCCGCGCTCAAGACGCCGTCGGCCGCGGTGAAACCCTCACGCGCGTCGGCCGCGCGTAGCGCCCGCACCCTCGGCTACGTGATCGCCAATTGGGATAACGCTATTTACGAATCGCGTTTCATGGACGAGTGTCCGGAGGGCCCCGCGATCGGCAACGATGAGCTGTGGTGGCGTGGGCTGTCGCGGGCCGACAAGGACAAGCTGACCGACAAGGGCTTGGTGCAGCCGGTCGATCGGCGCTTCGTATCCGTGTTTCGCGGTCCGAAAGGCGAAGATGTCTGCTGGAATCCCACGCTCGTCAAGGAGCCACCGCTGCGCACGGTGAAGGGCAAAGTTGCGTACGGTTTCGATCTCGATGGGCGCAGTGATGGTCGCGCCACGCCGAAGTCCTGCGCACACTCCAATTTCGTAGGTGTGCGTGGCGAGCGCGGTGTCGACAACCAGATGTACCGCTTGCTCGGCTGCCACTACGGTTGGCGCCGCAATGGCGTGCTCGATACGTTCGGCAACGAGGAGCGCCGCAACAGTGGTCGCGGCGTCATCCTGCTCGAGATCAAGGGCGTCACCGACGAGCGCAATTCGCCGAACGTCGAGGTGGGGTTCTATCGGGCCATGGACCCGTACCAGATCGACAGCGCGGGCCGCATCCTGCCGTGGGCCAGTTATCGCGTGGATATGCAGGGCAGCCAACCGCGCTACGGCGCCGTGGCTCGTGGCCGGATTGAAAACGGCGTGTTGAAGACCGAGCCGTTGAGTCTCAAGTTGCCGTTTTACGGCAATGCTGCGTATGCGGAGCTTGACTTGAAGGACATGCGACTCGAGCTCGATTTGACGCCGGCGAAGGATGGCAAAGTGCACGGTCTCGTCGGCGGCTACTACGACTTCGACAAGTGGTGGGAATACATGCTGAAGCTGGAGTTCCTCATCGCCACGGGCGATTGGAGTTGTCCCGCGTTGTACCAAGCGGCCCGTGAGCTCGCCGATGGCTACCCGGATCCGCGCACGGGCGAGTGCACGGCGATTTCTTCGGCATTCCGCATGGACGCGCTGCCGGCGTTCGTTGTCCATGAGTCCGGCGAGACGCCTGTGAGGGCTTCGCGGTGAAGCGCCTGACTCGCATCGCCTGCGCAGCGTTCGGCGCACTCTTGCTGGTTGCTTGCGGCTCACGCGAGCCGGCAACGCGGGGCGGGCCGCCGACGCTGCGCTTGCTGACCGAGTCCCAGTACCGCAACACCATCGCTGACGTCTTTGGCGAGCACATCGAGGTCGCGGCACGGTTTGATCCGATCGTGCGCGTCGAAGGATTGCTCGCCATCGGCGCCGGCCGCGCGACCGTGACGCCCTTCGGGGTCGAGCGCTACATCGCTCTGGCACGATCGATCGCCACCCAAGTCATGGCCGAGGGCAACCGCGAATTGCTCGTGCCCTGCCAGCCGGCGAACGGCGCAGTGTTTGACGCCGACTGTGCCCGCCGTTTTATCGCGCAGACCGGGCGCTACCTGTTCCGTCGGCCGCTCGCGAAGGAGGAGACTGCGGCCTTTGTTCAACTTGCAGAGCGTGCGGCGGTCAGTCGCGGTGATTTCCATGCCGGCCTGGCGTACGGGCTGCAGGCCATGCTGGCCTCACCGGAATTCCTGTTCGTTGCCGAGAACGTGGTCACGGACGAGGCGGGTCAGCCGCAACTCGACGGTTACTCGCGGGCGACGCGGCTGAGCCTTTTTCTTTGGAATACCACCCCCGACGAAGCGCTGCTTGCCGCTGCCGAACGCGGCGAACTCGCAGATATGCGCGGCATACGCCGTCAGGTCGAACGCATGATGGCCTCGACACGCTTCGAGACCGGCGTGCGCGCGTTTTTCACCGACATGCTCGCGCTCGATGACTTCCAGACGCTCGAGAAGGACTCGAGCCTCTACCCTGCGTTTAGCCTTGCCGTCGCCAACGATGCGCGAGAGCAGGTACTGCGTACGCTGGTTGAGATGTTGCTGGAGCGTGAGGAGGACTACCGGGACATCTTCACCACGCGTCGAACCGTGATGAGCGGGCCGCTCGGGCTCGTGTACCGGGTGCCTGCGGCCTCGCCGAGCGGCGGCTGGGTGCCATTCGAGTTTCCGGAAGGCGACCCGCGCGCCGGCATCCAGACCCAGTTGAGTTTCGTGGCGCTGCACTCGCACCCGGGCAAGAGTTCGCCCACGCTGCGCGGCAAGGCCATTCGCGAACTGTTGCTCTGTCAGCGCGTGCCGGATCCACCGGGAAGTGTGAATTTCGACCTGTTCAACGACCCCAATTCTCCTGGAAAGACCGCCCGCGACCGCCTCGTTCGCCACTCGACCGATCCGTCCTGCTCGGGTTGCCATAAGTTGATGGACCCGATCGGACTCGCGCTCGAAAATTTCGACGGGGCCGGTCAGCAGCGCCTCTACGAGAACGGCGAGCTCATCGATACGAGCGGCGAGATCAACGGCATGCGGTTCACCGACTCAGCAGGACTCGGTATCGCCTTGCGTGACGATCCGGCGGTGCCGGCTTGTCTGGTGCGCCGCGCCTATACCTATGCGGCGGGACGACCCATCCAGCGCAGTGAGCGCAAGTTGCTCAACCATTTCGAAGACGAGTTCGCAGCCGAAGATTTCCGGCTGCGGGAGTTGATCTCTGCCATCGCCACAAGCGATGCTTTGTACGCGGTCAGCGTTGCGCCCGTGCGCACGGCGCTGCTCGATCGCAAGGAGCCACGCACATGAGCGTTCTGATCAAAAAACCGTTCACGCGGCGCGATGTACTGCGCGGCTCTATTGGCGGCTCGGCGATTGCCGTCAGCCTGCCGTTTCTCGACTGTTTTCTGAGCGACAGTGGCGAGGCCCTGGCCTCGGGAGCGCCGGTGCCGGTGCGCTTCGGCACTTGGTTCTGGTCGATGGGACATACGCCGGGTTATGCCGTTGGCGAGCGCACTGATCGCATCGAGTTTCTCGAGGAGTGCAAGGCTCTCATCCCATACGTCGATGAGATCAATTACTTCGGGCACTTCAACTCGCCGCTCGATGGTCGACCGAATCACGTCCACCACACCGGCTGGGTGGCCACCCGCACGGCGACCGCGCCAGTGCTGCCGGGCGACATACCGGCACCGACTCTCGATGTGCTGGTCGCCGATGCCATCGGCGGAAGCACGCGGTTCCGTTCGATCGACATGAGTTGCACGGGCAATCCGCGCGACTCGTTCACTGCACGCAACACCCACACGCGCAATGCGGGCGAGGTGTCGCCGCGCGCGCTGTATGCGCGCCTGTTCGGTGATGGCTTTCAAGATCCTGCCAAAACGGGCTCCAAGCCGGATCCCGATCTGATGCTGCAGCAGAGTGTGTTGTCGGGCATCCGCGAGCAGCGGCAACGCTTCGAGCGGCGTATCGGCGCGGCGGATCGCGCGCGTCTCGACGAATACTTCACCTCCATCCGTCAGCTCGAAACGCAACTTGCACTGCAACAGCAGCAGCCCGCAGCGCTCGCCGCGTGCCGCAAGCCGCAGTTGCCTGCGGAAGGCCCGGTCGGTCTCGAGATCAACATCGCGCAAGCCAATCATGAGGCGATGGCTCGGTTGCTGGTCATGGCGCTCGCCTGCAATCAGACGCGGGTCTTCAACATGGCGTTCAACAATGCGCTCTCCAGCCTGCGCCGCCCGGGCACGGCCTACACCCATCACACGCTGACCCATGAAGAGGCGGTCGACCAGAAATTCGGCTATCAGCCCGAGGCGTTTTGGTTTAACTGCCGAGTCATGGAAGCGCTGGCGAGCTTCATCGGTATCTTCAAGTCGGTGAAGGAAGGCAACGGTACGCTGCTCGACAACACGCTGATCTTTGCGCATGCCGAAACCAGTTATGCCAAGGTGCATGCGGTCGACAACATCCCGGTGATGACCATCGGTCGTGCGGGCGGTCGGCTAAAGACCGGCAAACACATCGCAGGGCATGGCGATCCGGTGTCGCGTGTGGGGCTGACGGCCATGCAGGTGATGGGTCTACCCGTCGAAACCTGGGGCACCGGGTCGCTGCAGACCTCGAAGACCATCAGCGAAGTCCTCATCTGATGCAACCGGCGAGCTTGGGCGCGTGGCTGCTTGTCACGGTCGGCATTCCTTGTGCGCTATCGTCGGACCTTCCGCTGCCCAAAGATATTTCAGTGCAGCGCTCCGCTGCGGGCACAACGCTGCTCGATAGCGGCGGTCGGGTGCTCTATACCTACGCGCGTGATGCCGTGCGCGACGTATCGAGTTGCGTCGCCGAGTGCGCCAAGCTCTGGCCGCCGTTGCCTGCCCATTCGACGGCTTCACCGGCTGCAGACTGGGTCGTGATCACCCGCCCCGATGGCACGCATCAATGGTCGTTTCGGGGTAAACCGCTCTACACTTTCGCCAAGGATTCTGCGCCACGCATCGCACTTGGCGATCGCGTTGGTCAGGCGTGGAGCGTGGCACACATTCCCTTGCGCACGCCGCCCGGCATCGCGCTGCGTTCGATCCATCTCGGTCGCACACTCGTCGAGGCACGCGGACTCACGCTGTACTGGCATGAGGACGAGGTGCCGAAGTCCGGGCGCGTGGCCAAGCTTCGTTGCGTCGAGGAGTGTCTGCGCGAGTTCCAGCCGCTTCCTGCCCCGCTGTTGGCAAACGCCGTAGGCGAATTCAGCCCGCTGGATCGCGAGGACGGACCGCGTCAGTGGACGTATCGGGGTCGACCGCTGTATCTGCATGTCGGCGATCTGCGACCGGGCGACAGCACCGGGCAGTCTGTCGAGCGTAAGGAGTGGCGGGCTGCCGTGCTGGAGCCGGCGGCGCCGTTGCCCGCGTGGCTCACGATCCAACGCGCTGACATGGGTGAGGTCTACGCCGATGCGCGTGGTTTCACGCTCTACACATTTGCCGGCTCATTCGAGCGTGTTCGCACGCTGATTTGCAATGACGAATGCATCCGCCGCAATTGGCGACTCGTGCCCGCAGCGGCCAACGCCCGGCCTTCCGGCGAGTGGACCCTCGTCGAGTCGCCGTTGGGTGATGGTGCGCGAGTGTGGGCGTACAAGGGCGATGCCCTATACACGCACACCCGAGACCGCGAGCCTGGCGCGGTCGGTGGTGACAAGTGGGCTGCGGGGTCGGGCGGTGCTGGAGGGGGTTGGAACCCGCTGGTGCGGCGTCGCGACTACGAGCAGTAGAGACTTCCCCGCAGTAAATCAGCGCACAGGCGCTGTCGTGGGGCTTGCCGTCGAGCGTTGTCTGCGCAACTGGCCGCGCAGTTCGCCGTCTTTGTAGCGGCGTGTGTGGATGTTTAGATAAATGCGACCGGTGGTCAGGTAACCGAGCACACCGTCGCTGATGATGGTCGAACCGACGATCGGACTGCGCAGGCCCCGCGTGCCGAGATCAACGACCTGCCCCGCATTGGCGCCGACGTTCTCCGGACCGTAGAGGCCTGCTGCGATTGGCGGTGATGTCAGGCCTTGATAGGTGACCTTCCAGGACAGTTTTAGCGTTGCCCGTTCGAGGCGAAATTCCGCGAAGCCTTTGCCCGGGCTATAGGTGGGCGTGCTTTGATCTTCATCCGACAGCACAGCGGTGTAGATGATGTCGTCGTTGGCTGCGACTGCAGCCGGGGCGATGCCGGCGCAGAGCAGCAGGGCCAACACGCAGTGACCGAGGGTACGAAGTGGGATGAACACGAGGCCTCGCAGTGTCGGACCGAAACAACGACACATTCTGCCGCCAATACGGCAACGAGCTGGCAGCCCTTGGCCAGCTTGTCCACTGGGTGAGCCGGCGGTTGTACGGCAAGGCTTCGCCATGGCGGAGCCGGGTCGAAAGTTGGTATACCGATGAGTCATGAAATTCTCCTCG
>RGWK01000400.1 GCA_010029775.1 Gammaproteobacteria bacterium | reverse complement strand
CCGCCGATGCCGGGCTCTTATCAAGCGACCACCCGCATCGGTCCCGAAGAACGTGAGGCGGCGAGTGTCGCCGTGCGCGAACGGGCTTTTAAGGAGCGGGCGACGCTGCGCCTCGTGGCAATCGAGCGGGTTGATCGGCAGGTCGTCGCCGGCTTGAACTACCGCCTGCGCTTGCGTGTCGAGCTTGGCGGTCAGCCGCGAGTGGCGGAGGCGGTGGTGTACCGTAATCTGCAAGGGCAGCACGCGTTGACGTCGTGGCAGTGGTCGCTTGGCCGGGGGGCGCGGTGAAAGCGCCGGGGATGACGCGAACGCGGCGCACCTTCTTTGCGCCCATCTGGGTCGCGCTGGCGTCGGCCGTGATCCTGACCCTTCTGTTGCTTGTGGCGGTGCGGGTCAGTCTCTATCTGTTCTCTACCAGCACCACCGTGGTGCTGGTTCGTCATGCGGAAAAGGCTCCTCCGGAGTCGGGCTCCGACCCTGTTCTGTCGGCTGAGGGGCAGGAGCGGGCGCTTCGGCTAGCGCGGTTGCTCGGCGAGGCGGACGTGGCCGCGGTTTATGCAAGCGATACCCGTCGCGCGCAACTGACGGCTGCGCCCTTGGCCGCTCGTCTTGGCGTCACCGTCACTACCCGCGCCGGCGCGGACATCGAGGGTCTGCTGGAGGACATCGGCGAGCATCACCAGGGTGAGCGTGTCGTCGTGGTGGGTCACTCGAACACGGTGCCCGCACTGGTCGAGGAACTGACTCGCGGTCGCGCCGAGGTCACGATGGCGGATGACGAATACGATGCCGTCTACGTCGTCACCGTAACGCGCTTCGGGCCCGCATCGGTGCTGCGACTGCGTTACTGACTGCTCGGCAGCCGTTGCGGTGTTTGGGGATTTGGCTGCGGGGATGCTAGACTCCGCGCCCTCGTGTGGGGCGGTAGCTCAGCTGGGAGAGCGTCGCGTTCGCAATGCGAAGGTCGGGAGTTCGATCCTCCTCCGCTCCACCATTTTCCGCTTGGTTTTCCGCTCAGTGCCCCCGTAGCTCAGTGGATAGAGCGACCGCCTCCTAAGCGGTAGGTCGTCGGTTCAACTCCGGCCGGGGGCGCCAGTATCTCCGTCGCACCCAAGCCTATGAATCTGTGGGTGTTTCTGGCAAAAAGAGATTCCCTGCTGTCGTATGGGATAGAATCTCCGCCCTTTCGCAAGGGACCCGGGGGTTCGGTTCTACATGGGCGCCACGCGCAGCGAGCAAATCGCTTCATCTCCGCTTTACGGCAGCAATGCCGACTACGTCGAATCTCTCTACGAGCAATATCTGGCCGACCCGACCACGGTAAGTGCAACGTGGCGGGAATACTTCGCCAAATGGCCCCAGCCGACACGGCCGGAGGCTTCGCATCGTGCGATCCAAGAGTCCATTGCCGCGCGCGCGCAAACAGCGCGGCAGGTCGGCGGTGCCGTGGCCGCAGCACTCGATGGAGATGCCAGCGCCAAGCAGGGCGCCGTGTCGCGCCTCGTGCAGATCTACGCCAACCGGGGCCACCTCGTCGCTAAGATCGATCCGCTCGGACTCACGCGCCGTGAGCGACCACGTG
The DNA here is from genome assembly GCA_010029775.1 of Gammaproteobacteria bacterium. Lineage (GTDB taxonomy): Bacteria > Pseudomonadota > Gammaproteobacteria > Steroidobacterales > Steroidobacteraceae > UBA964. Next base: position 278 of record RGWK01000400.1, on the reverse strand, counting down.
TGCTCGAACTCGAATATTTTGGGCTGAGCGAGGCGGACCTCGATACGCAGTTCTTCACGGGCAGCCGGGTCAACAATGTCCCGGCGCGCGCGACGTTGCGCGAAATCATTGCGACACTCGAGTACGTGTACTGCAGTTCGGTGGGCGCCGAGTTTGCGCACGTCTCGAACACCGAGGAGCGGCTGTGGCTGCAGGACGAGTTCCAGTCCGGGCGCATGCGCCACGTGTTCTCCGCCGAGGAGCGCAAGAACATACTGTGGGAGCTGACGGCGGCCGAG
>RGWK01000399.1 GCA_010029775.1 Gammaproteobacteria bacterium | reverse complement strand
AGTTGGATCGCATGCGAGCCGACGCCACCAAGGAGATTGAGGCGGCGCGCGTCAGCGCCCTTGCCGCAATTCGCAGTGAGGTTGCCGATCTCGCCATTGGCGCCGCCACCAAGGTGGTCGGCTCGTCGATGGATGGCGAACGTCAACGTGCCCTCGTGGGCGAGTTCTTGGACGAGCAGTCCAAGAAGGGGAACTAATCGTGGATCGACCGCTCGGCTCTGCACGACGGTATGCAGCGGCACTCCTTGGCCTGGCCAAGGATCCGTCGACGGCGGCATCGCTGGCAGACGAGCTCGATCGCCTTGCGGCGGTGATCGCATCACCGGGCGCACGTCAGATCCTTGATGACCCACGTACGCCAGCGGAAGGCCGAGCGGCAGCAATTGCAACGGCGGCAGGCGGCACGCTGAGCGCACACATTCGCACGTTGATCGGCATGTTGGCGCGACGTCGCATGCTCGCGTCGATCCCGGCGATTGCCGAGGCGACGCGCGACGCGCTCAATGCGCGCAACGGCATCACCATTGCACGCGTGGTCACCGCCGTGGAGGCGAGCCCAGCGGAGCGCACGCGATTTGAATCGCAGGCCGCCGTGATGGCGGGCCGCGCAGTTCAGATGTCGTACGAAGTAGATGCAAGTCTCGTTGGCGGAGCAACGCTCCGTGTTGGCGATCGGCTTGTAGATGGCAGCGTTAAGGGGCGGCTCTCGCGCATGCGTGAGCGGATCCTCTCGGTCGCCGGCTGAACCGGCAGAGCGCGTAGAGCAGCGAGGAGCGAGAGATCATGGCGATCAATTCCGACGAGATCATCAGCATTCTGAAGGCCCAGATCGACGGGTTCGACGGGAGCGCAGAATCGCGCACCGTTGGCACCGTTGTCGAGGTGGGCGATGGCATTGCACAGGTCTACGGACTTTCAGGCGCGCTCTCGTCTGAACTTCTGGAGTTCCCGAACGGCGTTGCCGGCATGGCCTTGAACCTTGGCGAAGAGACTGTCGGCGCCGTGCTCCTCGGCGATGCGAAGTCCATCAAGGAAGGCGACACCGTCAAGACGACCGGCAAGGTCGTCGAGGTGCCAGTCGGCGCCGAGCTGATCGGGCGTGTCGTTGACCCGCTCGGTCGACCGCTCGACGGCAAGGGTCCAATCAACGCGAAGAAGTCGCGACCAGTGGAGCGCATCGCTCCTGGCGTGATCAGCCGCAAGTCGGTCACCACACCAGTGCAGACCGGCATCAAGGCCGTCGACGCACTGATTCCGATCGGTCGCGGCCAACGTGAGTTGATCATCGGCGACCGCCAGACTGGCAAGACCGCCGTTGCTGTCGACACGATCATCAACCAGAAGGGGAAGGGCCTCATCTGCATCTACGTTGCGATCGGTCAGAAGCTTTCGACCGTGCGCACGGTAGTGGCGCAGCTTGAGAAGCAGGGCGCGATGGCGCACACCGTCGTTGTGGTTGCCGGCGCTGAAGACCCAGCACCGCTCCAGTACCTCGCACCATTCGCCGGTTGCGCGATTGGCGAGGAGATCATGGAGAACGGCGTCACCATCGACGGCGTGCTCGTGCGCGACGCACTCTGCGTCTACGACGACCTTTCGAAGCACGCGGTGGCCTATCGCGAAATGGCGCTCCTCTTGCGCCGACCTCCGGGACGCGAAGCCTACCCAGGCGACGTCTTCTATCTGCACAGCCGCCTGTTGGAGCGCGCAGCGCGCCTCTCCGACGATCTCGGCGGTGGTTCGCTGACGGCGCTGCCGATCATTGAGACGCAGGCGGGCGACGTGTCGGCCTACATTCCGACGAACGTCATCTCGATCACCGACGGCCAGATCTTCTTGGAGACCGACCTCTTCAACGCC
>RGWK01000398.1 GCA_010029775.1 Gammaproteobacteria bacterium | reverse complement strand
ATGCCGCCATCCGTGTCCGGACGCAACAGATCCTTGGAGCCGGCATCGACTTCGAGCGGCTTCAGGCTCTCCTCTTCCTGCTGCGTTCCGGCGTCAGCAATCTGCGCAGCCGCCTCTTCCGTGGCCTCTTCTTCGCTTGCGGCCTGCTCTTCTTCCTCGGTCGGCTCCTGCGACGGTTCGCTGCTCGAGTCGTCCTCGGTCGTCGATTCATCGTCACTGCTGCCCGAGCCCTCAGCGCTGCTGCCCGACCCACCGTCAGAGCTGCCACTGCTGGAGCCACCATCCGACCCGCCCGAGGCGGCGCCACCGCTGCTGGAGCTACTGCCGCTGCTCGAACTGCTGCCGCTTGAGCTGCTGCTACTTCCGCTGTTTGAGCTGCCGCTACTGCTCGAGCTGCTACCGCTCGAGCTGCTACCGCTGCTCGAGCTTCCGCTAGCCGCCGGCCGCGGCGTCGTGCTGCTCGAGGCTCCACTCGGACTCGTCGGCGTGCTCGGCGTCGCAGGCGGCGCACTCGGCGTCGGCGGCGTCACCGGCTGCTGCACCAACTGCGTCGGCGGCGGCAGCAAGTTCGTCGCCGCACACGCTGCACCCGTGCCGATGATGCAGGTGTTCAAGCGCCACACCTCATTCGCCGTCACATTCGCCGGCAACAACCCCTTGGCAACCGCCGCACTCGAGGAGCTCAGCACCTTGCCGTCCGAGTCAACGATGTTGCCGAACACCGCAATCCGGCGCGGTGCCGTGCCGTTCGCAAAGGTCGCGCTCACCTCTCCTGCGGGTACCGCGATGCGCAGTCCATCACCGTTGTTCCCCGAGGTGCCCGTGTTCTGCTGCAGGATGAACCCTGGCGCATCGAACGCCGTGGCACCGCTGACCAGGAACAACCGTCCCGCGTTGCCCGTACCCGCGTTGCTCACCGATGCCGACTGCACATCGAACGTCGTCTTGTCCGTCGCAGCCTTCGCCGCATCCACAAAACCTCGGGTGCCGATCAGGATGTCCCCCGCCGAGCGCAACTGCACGGTGCCGAGCGCGCCATCACTGGCGCCGAGCGCACCGGTGATCTCGATGCCATCCGGCCGCGCCGACGACTCGCCAATGCTCACTGCCGGGGCGCCCGTGCCGCGCACCACACCAGCGACCCGAACTTGTCCGCCCTTGCCCGTCGAGAGCACCAGTTGCGGGATCTTCGCCCGATCGAGCGATAAGTCCCCGACAGCAATGTCACGGCCCTCTGCAGCACTCGTGCCTGAGCGCACGGTGAAGCTGCCCGCATCGATGCGCTGCACCTCCGCATTGCTCAACTGCATCGCCGCGCTTGGCGCCGTAACGCCATCGCCCACCACCACTCCACCTGCGCCCGTGCCACGAATATTGACGCCGGCGCCGCGCACGAAAAGATCACCGCCGATGTCGGCATCGGCAGCCCGAATGTCTATGCCGCCAAATCCAGCCGACCCAGTCCCATCGCCGGGCGTGCCGCTCGTCACGCGCACGGCCGCGGTATTACTGAATCGCCCGCCTGCCGCAAACGCTGCGCTGCGCTCGGCATTGACCGCACCTTTGACCGCAATGTCGCGGCCCGACGTCACGACAAGCGTGCGGCCTTTGGCACCGCCCACACTGACGCTGCCGTCGGTGGACACGAAGCTGATGTCCTCGGTGGCTTCCAACTCGCCGCTGCTGCCGTCATCGCGAGCGACGATATCGATCAACCCGTTGAAGGCGCGCACTCGACCGACCGTCACCCGACCCGCGTCGGCGCGCAACCGCACCGACGTCGCGGCATCAATGGCACCGGCCGTGACCCCGTCGCGGCCCACCAGGCGCACTCCGCCTGCCGTCGAGGTCACTGAACCT
>RGWK01000397.1 GCA_010029775.1 Gammaproteobacteria bacterium | reverse complement strand
TCGAGCACCTGTGTGCGCACCTTGGCACGGATGGCATTGTCGAGCTCGCGCTGCATGCTCGAGCGCACCTCGCGCTTGAGCGCCTCGACACCGCCCTCGCTCACGCCGAACGCGGCGCAAAAGGCCTCGTCGATCTCGGGGAGCTTCTGCTCCTCGACCTTCTGCACGGTGATGCTGAACTCGGCAGTCTTGCCGGCCACCTGCGGGCTGCCGTAGTCCGCTGGGAAGTTCACGGGCACCGCACGCGTCTCGCCCGCCTTGGCGCCGCGCACGCCATCCTCGAATTCTTTCAGCATGCGGCCCTGGCCGATGACGAACGGGAAGCCCTGCGCGCTGCCGCCTTGGAAGATCTCGCCCTCGATGCGGCCTTCGAAATCGACCGTAACCCTGTCTCCATCGCCCGCTTCACGCGCGACCTCGACAAAGTCCGGGCGCTGCTTACGCATGGTCTCGAGCATCGCCTCAAGATCGGCATCCGTAATCTCGGCGCTTGGCCGCTCGACCTTGAGCTCGCTCACCGGGTTCAGCGTGAACTCCGGCATCACCTCGATGAGCGCCACGTAGCGCAGCTCCGCACCCGGCTCAGCAGAGAGCTGCTCGATGCGAGGGTCGGTAGCCGGCTTTAGGTTCTGGCTGCTGACAGCCTCAGCGTACGAATCACGCAGCAGATCGCCCACCACTTCGGATTGCACCTGCGAGGCGTACTGCTGGCGCACCACGGCAAGCGGCGCTTTTCCAGGGCGAAAGCCCTTCAAGCGTGCGGTGCGCGCGATGTCCTTGAACCGATTTTCGATTTCGGCGGCGACGCGCTCGGCGGGAACAGCAACCTCGAGACGACGCTCGAGACCGGCCACGGTGCTTAACGATACCTGCATGATCCGTCCTGTAATGGTGCGAAAGGAGAGACTCGAACTCTCAAGGGTTGCCCCGCTGGAACCTAAATCCAGTGCGTCTACCAGTTCCGCCACTTTCGCGAAAAAAGGCGGGGATGGTGGGCCGTGTAGGGATCGAACCTACGACCAATTGATTAAGAGTCAACTGCTCTACCAGCTGAGCTAACGGCCCGAATTAACACACTCAACCCGCGTCAAAAATGGGGTGGACGATGGGGATCGAACCCACGACGGCCGGGATCACAACCCGGGGCTCTACCGCTGAGCTACGTCCACCGTCAACCTTGTCGGCCCGACTACGCAAGGCCGCACCCAACTTGGCGCGCCCGGCAGGAGTCGAACCTGCGACCTACGGCTTAGAAGGCCGTTGCTCTATCCAACTGAGCTACGGGCGCACTCTTTCGCCACCTCACCCATGGTTCGGACTGGTCGGGGCAGAGGGATTTGAACCCCCGACCCTCTGCTCCCAAAGCAGATGCGCTACCAGACTGCGCCATGCCCCGACTCGACGACCAACGCCCCCGCGGGGCCGCGAATGATACGGGCTCGCCCAAGGCAGCGTCAAACGAGCAAGAATGTTGTTGACCCGGCTGTCACCAGATTGATACCCTTCCCATGTATTTTTCAACGTGCCGGCTGTTCGGTGCGCAAGAGGAAAGAGAACATGGACAAGAAGACTCGCTTGGCTTCGATTGCCGCCCTCGCGGCCGTCGTCCAACTGGCCGCAGTGTCGGCCTCGGCGCAGCCTGCGCCGCAGCAGCCAACCCCGGCGACCGGTAGCACTGCAGCCGGTTCGGGTGGCACGGCTGGTGGCGCCGCCGGCGGCACTGCAGCCGGAACGGGTGCTGGCGCAGGTGCTGCTGCGGGTGCGGCCGGTGCCGCAGCCGCTGGTATCGCCATTGTCCCGGCCATCGTAGCCGTGGCTGTGGTGGGTGTGGGTATCGCTGCCGTGGAAGGTGGTGGTGAT
>RGWK01000396.1 GCA_010029775.1 Gammaproteobacteria bacterium | reverse complement strand
AGCGTGCGGGCACTAACGGTAATCGCATTCACAGTAATCGGTGGTATCGACATCGAGTTCCATCACGCGCATCAGGCCTGCCGCTCCAAGTCAGCCGGGAGGCCAAGCCCGTGACCCTGGGGCAGCGCGGCGTTGCTGCCATGGCCGGGAATTTCACAGTCGTCCTGACCGCCCGTCAGGGCGTTGATGATGCGACCCCATGGCGGCAGTTTATCGCACCTAGATCGGGGCTATTGACAAGAGGAAAAGTACTTTGTAAATTAAAGTACGTTGATTCCTACAGTAGTTAACCCTCACCACAATTTCGGAGAACGCCATGACTGATACGACCCATAGCCCGGAAGAAAACCTCGCCTTCCTGCGTCAACTTGCCACGGCCGGAAAGGATGCCCCCTTGATGGCGGGGCCCTACCTGATCGCCGGCGGCGGCTGGTTCGGTGCCGCAAGCCTGATCCAGTGGCCGCCGATCCGCGAGCTGCTCGGGCTCGACTTCGGTCAGGCCATCCTCGCGTGGCTCTTGGCTGCACTCGGATTCGCCATCCACCTCACCGTGCTGATCCGCCGGGATCGCGGCAAAGTGGAGAACTCCGCCAATCGCACGGTCAACGCAGCGTGGACGGGTGTTGGTTACGGCATCTTCGCATTCTGGCTGGGTGTCGCGGCCATGGCGTATCAGCGTGGCGATGGGTTCGTCATGAACACCATCAGCCTGCAGGTATTGTCGGTCTACGGCATCGCCTGGACTATCGCGGCCGCAGCCACAGGTCACGGCTGGATGAAGGCCAACGCGTTCTTCGCTCTCCTCACGGTGCCGGTGCTTGGGCTCTTCGTCGGCACGGGGCAGGAGTACCTCATCTACGCGATCGCGCTGGTCTTGACTGCCGTGGTGCCGGGCGTGCGACTCGTGCGTCTCGCGCAGCAAAAGCAGGGCTGAGCGCATGAGCGAGTTCAATATCAACGCGCTCGATGACGTCATCCATGGACGCATCAGATTGGGCGTGATGGCATACCTCGTTGGCGCGGAGACTGCGGACTTCAGCGCGCTGAAGACGCACCTCGGCACGACGGACGGCAACCTCTCGGTCCACCTGCGCAAGCTCGAAGAGGCGGGCTACGTCACCATCGAAAAATCGTTTCGCGGTCGAAAGCCGCTCACCGCGGTGAGCCTGACCTCGAGCGGGCGGGACGCCTTCACCCAATACCTCGGCGCACTGTCCGGGCTGATCAGCCAACGCTGATCAGTCCGGAGGCTCAGGTCCGCTCCAACACGGCCAGCAACTTGTACCCACCGAACGCGAGCACCACGACAATGAAGCCGAGCAGAAACTTCAACACGTCTTTGGTGGACTCCTTCATCGGCCCATCATTGCAGTTCGGTGGGGTGGCCGTTGACAAACAGGGACGATACATGTACCTTGCGTATCAAAGGTACCGTTATGAATACCGAGCCGGATCTCAAACTCTTACCACTGCGCAAAGGACTGCTGGAATTCGTTGTCCTGAAAATCGTTGCTGGGCCGAGCGTCTACGTCCCCGACATTCTCCGCCGCCTTGCGGGCACCGAGTTTGCGACCCAGGAAGGCACGCTCTACCCCCTGCTCAGCAAGCTGCGACGCGAAGGGCTGGTGCAGTATGAGTGGCAGGAGTCGGACAGCGGTCCGCCGCGCAAGTACTACCAACTGACCGAGGCCGGGCGCGCTCAGGTGCACGCACTCGACCAGTACTGGCTGCAACTGCACCGAACCATCGCCGACCTCGGACATTCACCATGCAACGCGTGATCACCGTCAGTCTCAACCACAATTCCTATGTGCTCGAGGAGGATGCGCACGCGCGCCTCGAACACTATCTCGCCGAGTCTGC
>RGWK01000395.1 GCA_010029775.1 Gammaproteobacteria bacterium | reverse complement strand
CGGCGCACTTGTGGTGCCTGATGAAGCCGACGGCCCGGAAGTCATCTTAGACTCGGACGCTTTCGAGCGATTCACCGATCAGGTATTTCAGCACGGTACCGACTTCGGGCTGCAATTGGCGCAGGCGGTCGTCGACGAGCTTGGAGGGAGCAAAGATGCTAGACCGGCTCTATAAATGGGTGCGCGATTACTTCGGACGGGTGCCAGGGTGGCGCCACGTCCCGCCCCCTAACTGGCGGAGCGCACGGAAGCGCACCGATGGGGTGTACTGGTGAGCCGCCCGGATCATCGGTTCCTGTCGCCTGAAGAACTGGAAGCCTTTTGGGAGCCGGTGTGGGTCGACCATGGCGAGGGTGGCATGAGCCGCGAAGAACGCTATAGACGCGCTCTGGAGGGCATCCTAGCGTGTTCGAGCGACGACCGTACCGTCTGGCTTCTGCAATCCGTAGCGGCCTCTGCGCTCGGGTATGCCGAACTCGCCGACAGGCTATTGCGGGACGTGGAGGGCAAGCCGTGACGGCCCTTCTGGTGGCCGTCGTCGTAACGGTCATTCTTGAATTGCTCACCGACTAACCGACCCCGGCCACGCGCCGGGGTTTTTATTTCACCACGTGCAGCCCGGGCGGCGCTTCCACCATGTTCCGCAACTGGCTCCGGGGTGCCTCGAAGAGTTCCGGGGCGCAGTAAACGTGCTTCGGCGCACTGTGCTCTCGGCTCGTGATACGGCCAACGTCACGCCAGCCTGCGGCCTCGATGGCCGCGAAGAGCATATCCCGTGCTATCGGCTTCGCCGTCCCTTTGCAGAGTTCAGCGATAACACCCGACCAAGGCGCACCGATCACGCCACGGACGAACGGCCCCTCGCGATTGCGTGCCATGTCTGCGATGGCTGCTTCGCCGCCCGTCAATCCCAAGTCCACCATCGCGAGCTTCGCATCGGTCATCATCGGGGTGGCGCCCGGATTAAAGGCGGACACGTCGCGGGCATCAAACCACGCCGTCACATGATCAAAGCCGCCCGCGTTGTACCAGTCCCAGAGCGTCTGCGCGTCCTGCGGGTTCATCATCCCGGCATCCGACCACACCACAAACCAACGCCGATCTGTGGGCGGTATCACAATCGCAGCCCGCTCGTTACTGAACGCCAACACGAAAACCCGGTTGGCGACGTAGTACGGGTGCGTCTGCTTTTTGTTCACGAGTAGGTTTTCAGGCGGCGCGGCGATGATCGGCTTCAGCGCGTTCTCCAGCGCCCTGCGGTCAGGGGTCGCGCCCTGCCGTAGTTCGTTCAATACGATGACCTCGGACTCAAACGAGTAACCCCACGACCCTGCGACCTCTTCGGCGCGGGCAGTCGCCACGTTCGCCAAAGTCGGCCCGCCGATGGCGTACAGGAAAGGCGCGTAGAGCGTGTCCTTGCCGCTCCCAGGCACGCCCGCGTGCAGAATGGCGTGGTTGATCTTGCGCTTCGGGTTCTGACGCTTGAACGCCAGCACGTTAAAAACGTGTTCGCGCTCGGCGGGGTTTGGCAGCATCCGCTCGGCGTGGCGTATCCACATGGATACATCACCCGGCACCCCCTTTGGTCTGTGGTCGCGCCATTTGTTGGCGTGGGCGCTATTACCTTTCGCAACCAGTACCGACTCGCCTGCGGCATACGTAAGGCCCGTCAGCAGGCGGCTCCCAAGCGCCGCCCGGTTCTCATCGAAAAAGGTCGCTGCCTCTACCCTGCGCTGCTTGTTGTGCACGCTCTGGAGCGGGACGCCCCGGTAAATGGCGTTAAACGAGGCGCGTCCATACTCCTGTCGCTCGACGACATCGAAGTAGTAATCCCCCTCGCTGACGTAAACAAATCGCTTGAACCAGTCCTCGGGCGGAAGGTTTGA
>RGWK01000394.1 GCA_010029775.1 Gammaproteobacteria bacterium | reverse complement strand
AGGCGTACAAGCCTGCCATTGACGCCGAGCGGGCGCGACTCGACACAGCGCGGGCGACGCGGGAGGCCAACGAGCGGATCATCTCCTCCGAGGCCGCACTGACCGAGGCTGTCACTAAGAGCGGTCGCACGCGGAGCGAGGTGTTGGCGGCGGCTGCTAATGCGCGTGATACGGCTGCACAGCAGGAGGCATCGGCGACGGCGCGGCTAACAGGGCTGAACCAGCAATACACAGCGACGGTGGGCGACGCAGCGCGGGCGCTCCAGGGATCGGCAAAGGCGGAAGAGAAGAAGGCGAAGGCGACGGCTGCAAGCATCGACATGGAGAAGGCAGCGGAGGCGGCGGCGCAGGCTCGGCGTGAGGCAGAGGAGGATCTGGCGAAACTATTGGAGGAGCGACGTCAGAAGGAGGAGGAGTACGCCGCCGCCATCGGGACAATCACCGGGGAGCGCGAGGACGCCGAGCAAAGCCTCCTGACGACAGAGCAGCAGATCGAGAAGGAGCGGCAAGCAGCGCGGGCGCGGGTGCTGGCGGCGGCGTCGCAAGCCCTGGAGCTGGCGCGGGGCAACGGCATCAAAGAGGCGCAGATCCGGGAGGAGACTCAGGCGGCCCTTGCGGCTATCGACAATGAGGCGGCGCGCAAGCGGACAAAGGCCATAACGGATCAACAGGAGCGCGAAGCTGCGCTCATGGACGCTTACCGCGCCGAGACAGCGGCCAAACAGAAGGCGGCGCAGGAGGAAACCCGCGCCTCACTGATCGCGTTCGGGATGGGTGTCGCCGATCTGACGGGTCAGATCCTGGGGGCTGCGGCAGACAGCGCGAGCGCCGCCCTCGACGCCGCTATGACTGCTGCTGCCGATGCCGCAAGCCAGATCGAAGAGATTGACCGGCTCCTCGAAGGACTTGGAACGTCCACGGTGGACGCCGCCAAGCTCTCCGGCGATGCGCTGGTGGAAGCCTACCGGTCAGGGCAGGTGGCCGCCGAGGAACTGAGCGACGCGCAACGTAGCCAGATCGAGTCGCAGTTAGAGGCGGAGAAGGCGGCGGCGCAGGAACTACAGAAGGCGCAACAGGCGGCGGCGTTGTCGGCCTGGGAGGATCAGCACGCAGCGGCGCTGGCAACGGCGCTGCTCAACATCCCCCTCGCCGTCTCACAGGCGCTCGGGTCGGCCCCGTTCCCCTTCAACATCCCCCTCGCAGCGGCAGCGGGCGGGCTGGCGGCGAAGGCGGCGGCGGACGTTGCCAGCCAAGCGCCCCCATCCTTCCGAACCGGCTACATGCCCGATCAGCAGCTCGCCTACATCGAGCCGGGATCGGAGATGGTGGTTCCCGCCTCCGGGGTTCAGGCGATGGGCGGGCGACAGGCGGCAGAGCAGGCGTTCGCGGGGGTGGCGCCGAGCGGGGGCGCGCAGACCACCTATTTCACGATGGGGCATCGGGCATTCTCGGCGCTCGTTCAGGGGAGCGCGGGCAGACCCGGCCCCCTCCGGGATCTGACCATTCGGCCCGGTGCGGGTCGGCGACTGCGGCGATAGGAGGCGGCATGGCTGATATTGTCAACCTGAAGGTCATCCGAACCGAGCGCCGCCCTGATGTGCTGATCCTCGACCCGATCAGCGCGAAGGAGGGTGAGGACGGGCGCCTTGTCTGGAGCGGGTCACAAGCGCAGGTCTGGACGGGTGAGGATGGTACTGCCGACCCCTGCCGCTACGATGACCAGATCGCGGCGCGCTTCTGTGAGATGGCGATGAACTGGTCGAGGAACGAGAAGCACAAGAAGCGGCTGAAGAAGATCCTGAAGAAGACATAAAAGAACATCAATTTAGTGGTCGTATACAAAAATTACAAACACTGATTGCAAGTTATGCAACTGTACGTTTAATCAAA
>RGWK01000393.1 GCA_010029775.1 Gammaproteobacteria bacterium | reverse complement strand
TGGGATCGAACCACCGACCACCACCATGTCAAGGTGGTGCTCTACCACTGAGCTACGCGCCTGCACAAAGGCCGCGAAAGATACCTTAGGCACCGATCAGCGGCAACCTGCGATTCCGCCGACCCGTCAGCGCCGCCAGGGCGTTGGCGATAGCCGGTGCTACCGGAGGCACCCCGGGCTCACCCACGCCTCCCGGCGGCTCGCCGTTCGGCATGATCCACGTCTCGATGCGGGGCGTGTCCGCCAGCCTCAATGCCGGGTAGGTGTCGAAGTTGGCCTGCTCCACCGCGCCCTCCTTGAACGTGATCTGCCCATAGAGCGCGGCCGAGAGGCCGTAGATTACGGCGCTTTCCATCTGCTGGGTGACCAGGGCCGGGTTGACCACCTGCCCGCAGTCGATGGCAGTGACAATGCGGTGGACGCGTGGTCGTCCCTCGGGGCTAAGGGAAACCTCAGCGACCAGCGCCACGATACTGCCAAAGGAAGCATGCAGGGCGAGGCCGCGGGCGACGCGGGCGCCGTCGGCCGCCTCGATCGCACGGCCGCCCCAGTCGGCCTTTTCTGCCGCGAACTGCAGCACCTTCAAATGACGCGGCTGTTGCTGCAGATGCGCGATGCGAAACGCGAGCGGATCGGCCTGCGCCACGGTTGCCAGCTCATCGATGAAGCATTCGTTGAAAAAAGCCGTGTAAGAGTGTCCCACCGAACGCCAAAACCCCACCGGTACCGGCAGCTCGACGGCCTGATGCGCGACCTGCAGATTTGGGATGTCGTAGGGTTGATCGAAAGCGCCCTCGACGGTTGTCTTGTCGGGCCCCACCGCCTTCAGTCCGAACCCTCGAGGCATGACCTGCGCCACGATCGACTGGCCGGCGGAGATCTGCTGCCAAGCTTCGATGCGACCTTGCGCATCGAGGCTGGCACGCAGCCGCGCTGCGGCGGCCGGCCGATAAAAGTCCTGCCGCATGTCGTCCTCGCGGCGCCATTGCACCTGCAGCAGCCGACCGGGCACTTTGGCCGCGAGCGCCGCTGCGATGGCGACGAAATCGTTGTCGAGCCGCCGGCCGAAGGCGCCGCCGAGGTACGTGGGCATGAGCGTTACCTGCTCCGCCGCAAGGCCCATTGCCTGCGCCGCCGTCTTGCGCGCCAGATCATTGACCTGCACGCCTGCCCAAACGGTGGCAGCCGTGCCGGTAAATTTCACTGCGCAACAGAGCGGCTCCATCGCCGCGTGCGCAAGATAGGGCACCTCGTAGTCGGCGCGGACGACTGCTGCTGCGCGGCGCAGTGCCGACTCCGCGTTGCCGGTGTCGCGATAGACGCGCGCCTCTGCGCCCGTCTCGAGCGCGTTCGACAGCGTTGATTGAATCAGCGCTTGATCGAACCGCCCGGCCGGGCCCGCGACCCATTGCGGGAACTGCTGTTCGAGGGCGCGGCGAGCCCGCCAGCGCTGATTGGCGATCACCGCAATACAGGCGGCGGCACCGCCGAGAGGCGGCAACTGCGCTACCTCGACCACGCCCGGCATGCCGCGCGCTGCCGTATCGTCCCAACTTTGCAATTCGCCATCGCGCTGTGGCGCGAACTGGATTTCGGCGTAGAGCATGTCAGGCTCATGCACGTCTGCAGCGAAAACGGCCCTGCCCGACACTTTCTCGCGCGAGTCGATGCGCGGCAGCGGTTGACCGATCAGCGTGAACTGCTCGCGCTTCTTGAGCACATACTCGTCAACGATCGGCAGCTCCTCACCGGCCGCCGCGACGACCTCTCCGAAACGCAGCTGCCGACCGCTCGAATGCCTGATCAGGCCGCGCTCGACACTGCACTCGGCAACCGGCACCACCCATTGCTTTGCCGCAGCCTGCAGCAGCGAGGCGCGCGCCATGGCGCCCGCTTC
>RGWK01000392.1 GCA_010029775.1 Gammaproteobacteria bacterium | reverse complement strand
GCCGAGGTCGGACCACCAGAGCAGGTGATTGACGCGCCGAAGGATCCGCGCACCAAGGAGTTCCTCTCGCGCTTCCGCACCCTCGGCTCCAAGAAGTAGCCATGGCGGGCGGCGCACCCGACCTGTTGGTGGTTGGCGGCGGTGTCTGGGGCACATGGACCGCGCTGCAGGCGCAACGGCTTGGCGCCACCGTTCAGCTGATCGAAGAGCGCGAGCCGGGCGGCCCCAAGACCACCTCGGGCGATTACAGCCGCATCATTCGGCATTCGCATGGCGAAGACTCGTTACTGATGGGCTGGACGCAGCGCGCACTTCCTGCGTGGAAGGAGCTGGGCGAAGCGGCCGGCGAGCAGATCTTTGTGGAGAGCGGCGTCGCCTGGTTCGTATCGGGCGATGGCATCTGGGAGGCGAACTCTGAGCAGCGCATGCGCGAGGCGGGGGTGCCGTGCGAACGCATCACCCCAGATGAGGCGCTGCACCGCTGGCCAGCGCTCGGAACCGATGGTCTGACATCTGTGCTCTACGAACCGACCGCGGGCTTCTTGCGCGCGGGGAACGGCGTTCGCGCAGCTGCGCGTGTGTTCGAGCGCGAGGGCGGCGTGATCGTGCGCGGTCGCGCAACGCCAGCGGCAGACGGTAGCGCGCTTGATGCAAATGGAGCACCGATCACCGCGGGCGCAACGGTGTGGGCGGCGGGGCCGTGGCTCCCCGAACTCTTTCCGCAGCTTGTGGGTGCAGATGCTGACGCATCAATCATCCCGGTGCGCCGCGACGCGATCTACTTCGACGCGCCGAACATGGGTGTCGGCGCGATCCCAACCTGGATCGACGAAGGGCTTGCCGTTTGGGGGATCCCCAATGATCAGGGTCACGGCGTAAAGGTTGGCCCAGAGTTTGACGCGGGGAGTTTTGATCCGAGCGCCTGGCCCGACGAGGCGCATCCGACATCGATTGCTCGTGCGCGCGAATGTGCAGTGCGCTTCCCTGCACTGAAGAGCGCGCCGATCAAGGAGACGCGTGCCTGCCAGCACGAACGCACCAAGAGCGGCCACTACGTGCTCGATCAGCACCCCGAGAACCCTGCGATCTGGCTTGCGGGCGGTGGCTCAGGTCACGGCTACAAGCAGGGCCCAATGGTGGGCGAGCTCATGGCCCGCGCGGCGTTGAACAACAACCCGATGCAGCTACCAGACCGGCGCTTCAAGCTGCGCGACCGTAGCGAGGGGCCCTCGAGCCCAATGGGAGAGATGGGGCTCGCCTAGCCCCGAGTGCCGCTCAGCGCGGTGTCGCCTCGGAGGCGAGGAACTCGCGAACGAGCGACTGGAAGTGATGCACCCCATTCTCGCGGAGCGCTGAGAAGCGACCCGAGGTGTAAGCACTCGACTTGAGACCGCGCTGGACCTGCTCACAGATCACGATGTCTTCCTGCTGGATCTGGTCACTGAAGGCGATCCCCTGCTGCATTGACTCCCACCCTGGGCCGGTGCCCGGCGAGGCGAAATACCACTCAAAGATCGTGAGGGTGCGGTTCGGCCCGAGCGGGATAACGAGGTTGAGCGAGAGGTTGTCGGGGTAGAGATTCAACATCATGTTCGGGAAGCACCAGTAATAGAGGGCGTCATCTTCACCCTCGCCGCTGCGAATAAAGCGACGATCAACGCCGTGCACCTCGCCCTCCTTGAGGTCGCGAATCGGGGCGAGTGACTTGGAGTAGAAGCGATACGGCTCCACCTTGTAGGCGTCGTAGTCGAGCTCCTTGAAGAGGTCAGGATGCGCAATGGGGATGTGATATCCCTCGAGATAGTTGTCGACGTAGACCTTCCAGTTGCACTCCACGATATAGTCGCGGCGCTCCACGAGCTGCATCTCGTCCATTGGGAATCCAGCGGCGGCAATCTCGCTCGGGATTGCACCAAGCA
>RGWK01000391.1 GCA_010029775.1 Gammaproteobacteria bacterium | reverse complement strand
AAAAACAGCGAGCCCTGCGAGGGCTACCCGTCGCGGTCCGTATCGATCAAGCAACCATCCGCCGAGCGGTGCGGCGATGAGCACACCCAGCGGCACGGCAACCGTCGCCGACTGGAACTGTTGCAAGCTCCAGCCGAACTCACGGGTCATGGGTCCGGCGAAGACACTGAGCACGAACGGCGGAATCGCCGCGATACTGAAGGCGACACCGGCACATGCCGCGAGCAGTACCTGCCGATGCCGAATAATTTCCTGCATCAGCTGGCCAGATCGCTCATGAATCGAACGACGGCGTCTGCAAACTCGCCGCGACGCGTCGGCACGTTGATCGGGTGGTCGCCGGAAAACACGTGCGTCGAACAGCTGCCGCGTGCCGCCACCATGGGCTCGAACGACGCCCGCAGCGGTTCGGTTTGCGCGGTCAGCACCAGAGTGGGCACCTCGACTGCCGCGAGCCGCGCGCCGAAGTCGTAGGGTTGCAGTGCGCTCATGTCGCCGCGCAGCCCCGAGTCAATGAAATCTGCGATAAACCCGTACACCTGCGCAAGGTGCGCCTCGTCGAGCTTGAAATCTGTGGGCGCGAAGAGCCCGAACGTATGTACCGCCTGATCCCACAGCCAGGTGCGATGCGAGCCATCATCCTTAAGCCCGGGCCCGGTGCCGAGGCGCGCCTTCTGCAGCAGAGCCTGCAGGGCTTCCGGCGGCATCATGGGCCCACCATCGATGACGAGCGCCCGTACGCCGCAGCGGGCTGCGCGCTCGGCCTGCGCGAGTTCCACCGCAATCGGCGTCGAGTAGTGCCCGCCCAGCACCGTCACCCGATGAACTTCCAGCGCACGCAGCACATCCTCGAGCACATCGGCATGCTGCGCCACGCTCCACACCGGGCCCTCGCGCCGATCGGAGCGACCAAAGCCCATCAGGTCCACGGCGATCGCTCGGTAGCCCGCTGTAGCAAATACAGGTAGCTCGTGCGCATACATGCGCCCCGACAGGGGCACCCAATGCATCAGCAGGACTGCCGGGCCCTCCCCCGCTTCGGTGATGTGGAGTTGTCCGTGACGCGTATCGACGTAGCGACGTTTCATGAAATTGATCGTATCCGTGCAGGCAGGAAGTCGTAGGGCGGGCGGGCACCGACCGGCAGAGAGTCTGCGGCGCGGTAGTACCCGTTGAATGAATAGGGACGCGGCTGAAAACTCAGATCCGTGCCCAACCAGCGCGAGGTACAGGCGAGCCGCCGCTGCGCGCTCGATCGCTGTGGCAGCGACGCATGCCAGGTCTGCGGATGGATCAGCAAACTATCGCCGGCGCGTACGGTCCACACGCGAACGCGCGAGGCCTGTGCGGCGACTTCCGCCTGCATCACCTCGATCGGGGTATAGCCTTCGGCCAGCGGCAGATGTTCCTTGCCCGGCCGGTACGGCGGCGGGAACAACCGCGGATCCCGGTGCGAACCCTGCAGGGTCAGCAGCGGCGCATCGTCGGGCCCCACATCGCTGAGCGCGATCCACAGCGAGGGAATATGCGGCCCCTCGAAACAATGCCCGACCGAATCGTGATGCCAAGGCGTGGCGGCCTCGATGCCACCACCCGCCTCCTTGCAGAACCATAAGTCGTACCACAACTGCACGGCCTGCACCCCGAGCAGACTGGCCACCAGATCGGCTGCGGGCGACTCCGCTGCCCAGGCCCGAACATCCGGATCGTGTGGCGCGGCATTGCGCAAATGCGCGCGCCCCGTGCGCGCATCGAAGTCCCCGTCTGCAGGCCGTATGCCCGGATCGCCGCAATGCGGCAGCGCTTGACCGGCACGAAGAAGTGACTGCAGCCGATCGAACGCGTTCGTGAGGCGTGCGACCCACTCTGGCGCAAAGGACTGCTCGAGGAGCACGACGCCCTCGGTCTCGTATTCCTTGC
>RGWK01000040.1 GCA_010029775.1 Gammaproteobacteria bacterium | reverse complement strand
GAATCTGACGAGTACCGCCGAGGCTCGCGTGTTTTGATCATGAGAAAACGTCCTCTGCATCGCGGCTCCGTGCTCATCGAAACTCTGGTCTTGTTGCCGGTGTTTCTGCTGCTGGTGTTCGGCGTACTCGACTTCGCCCGCCTGCTGTGGACAGATCTTGTGCTGCGCCACGCGCTGGCCGAAACCGGCCGATATGCCATGGTGCATGGCCGTTCGGCGCCGACGCCGGCAACGCTCGCCGAATTACGAGTCGTGTACCTCGCCGCAACGCGCAGCATCGATGAGGCTCAATTGACTCTCGATGCAGTGCCCGACTGGAGCACCGGCAGCACGCCGGGGGCGCAAGTTCGACTCGAGGCAAGTTATCAATTCCTGTTTCTGTGGGATTTCCTGCCGGCCCCTTCCGTTACACTGACTCACGCAGTCATGGTGGATGTCACTCAATGATCGACGATCGCCGCTTTCTATTGTGGAACACCCTGGTGCCGCTCGGCCTGGTGCTGCTGCTCGGCTACTTTGCCTACGGCTTCGGATACCTGGCATTCCATGTCTTCGCGGAAACGATCTCGATCGTGATCGGCGGTACGGCGATGATCGTCGCGCATACCTCGCAGCGCTTCGCCCGAAACCAGTATCTGCTGCTGATCGCCGTGGTGATCGGCTGGTGCATGATGATCGATCTGCTGCATCTGATCACGTATCAGGGCATGAGCCTGCTGCCGATCGACGAGACGAACGTGAGCCTGCGACTCTGGGCCAGCGCTCGCGGTCTGCAAGCCCTCGGTATGCTGGTGGCCATACAGTTGATGTCGCGACGCATGCCGCTGCTGCCGTTCCACGCGGTCACTGGAACACTGACGCTGCTGCTCATCGCGGCCTCAGTGAACGGCTGGCTGCCGGATATGTACGAGGAGGGCATGCGCTTCAGCCAGACGAAGATCCTCATCGATTGGACGATCGTGGCGTGCGACGGTTCATTCCCGCATCGCTGCTGGCGATGATGCTGGCCGAGGTACTGTTCTCACTGGAAGCGAATTTGTTCGGCCCCGCCAATGTCGTCGGTCATCTGCTGAAGATCACGGCGTACTGGTTCGTGTATCTCGCACTGCTTTACTCCACGTTGCGCGAACCGTTCACGGCACTGGCGAGCGCCGCACGCATCTACGATGCGGTACCGAACCCGACACTGATCGTCGACGAGGGCGGCCGCATCAGTCAGGCCAATGCCGCCGCAGGGCGGGTCCTCGGCGTTCCCGCTTCGCGACTCGTCGGCAAGACCACGCACTCGCTCTTTCACAATACAGACATTGAGCCCGTCGACTGCCCGGTGTGTCGGGCCCTGCATGAGGGTGAGGAACTCGAGCGCTACGAGTTGCTGCGTCGTCATGGCGCAAGCCTGCTGCAGGTCAGTATCCGCCGCTTAAGCGGGGATGAGGGCGGTCAGGCCGAGTTCGTCGAAGTACTCAACGATCTGACCGAAATGCAACAGTCGCGCGACTCGCAGCGGCAGATGGAATCGCAACTCGCGCGTATCGAACACGCGAACGCTGCAATGAGAGCTTTGCTGAGCTTGTCCGTGGCTCCGCAGGTCAACGCCGAACTTCTGCAATCCGTGCTCGACACGTTGCCCGCCGCATTCCGCGCACCGAGCTTGCTGCGGATTCATCTGCAGTGCCCGTGGCTGACCACAGGCCGCAGCAGCAGCGCCGAGGAGAACCTTTGGCAGCGAAGTCTCGATTTCGACCACGGTCGCAGCGGACGCCTAGAGTTCTATTACGTCGGACCGAGCGGCAGTCTGGTTGGCGGGTTGGACACCGAGGAGCGCGCCCTCGTTGAAGCGTTTGCTGAGGTGCTGCAGACCGTTGGGCGGCGCACGGCCCGCTGAGATCTCAACCGCCCGGCGGCGCGACGAACCCCTCAGGCTTCACGGCGCCGGTGCCGAAGAGAAATTTTTCCATTTCGCCCTCGAGAAACTTGCGCGCCTTTGGCTCGATCGGCACGAGTCGATATTCATTGATCAGCATCGTTTGGTGGGCGACCCAGCGTTGCCAGCCCTCCTTCGACACCTGACGCAATCGACCATGCGGACAGGCGAGTCAGCCATGCAGAGAATTCCTCGAAGCTTCGAACGGTTACCCGAGCAGATCGTCGAGCAGTTGTTTGGCGGGCGCCGGCAAACCTACCCGCATCGCGCCATCACGCGGGTTATACCAGAGGACTCCCGAGGGCTCCATCACGCGTTCATCCGCTGCCACATCGCGCAGCAACAGCGGCGTGATGGCCAGATCGAAGTGCGTGAACGCATGGTCGATGGTGCCGAGCGACTCGAGACTTTCAACTTCGACGGCGAACCGTTGCCGAGCGTAGCTCGCAGCCGCCGTGCGGGTATCGAACTGCAGCGGGCACCACAAGCCGCCCCAAATGCCGCGCTCGGGTCGTCGTTCGAGCAGCACGCGCCCTGCGGTATCGATCGGTAACAGCCACCAACATGCACGGGCAGGACGTGCCTTGCGTGACCCTCGCGACTTGGGCGAGGGAATCTCATGCTGGCGAGCTGCCGCACGCGCCAGGCACTGCGTCGTCACCGGGCAAACCACACAGGCGGGATTGCGCCGGCTGCACACCGTAGCCCCGAGATCCATGATCGCCTGGGTATAGATCGCCACGTCCTGCGCTGGAGTACAGGCCTCTGCCAGGGCCCAAAGGCGCTGCTCCACAGCACGCTGCGCCGCGTTGCCCTCGATCGCGAAGAGACGGCCGAGCACTCGTTTGACGTTACCATCGAGTATCGGTTGCCGCTCGTCGTAAGCGAGAGCCAAAATCGCCCCCGCCGTCGATCGGCCGATACCCGGCAGTGCGGCGACATCGGCGAAGTGGCGCGGGAACTCGCCACCGAATCGCTCGCAGATCTGTTGCGCAGCGCGGTGCAGATTGCGAGCACGGGCGTAGTAGCCCAAACCCGTCCACAGATGCAGCACCTCATCGATCGGGGCTTCGGCCAGAGTGCTCACCGTGGGGAAGCGCGCCATGAACCGCTCAAAGTATCCGATGACCGTCGACACCTGCGTTTGCTGCAGCATGATCTCGGATACCCAGACGCGATACGCGCTGCGATCGCGCTGCCACGGCAAGTCCTGTCTGCCGCTGCGTCGCTGCCATGCGACCAGCAAGGGCCCCAATTGCGCGGGGTTGATGGATGCCTCGGGGAGTTCAACGTCTGCCGACATGATCGGCGCATTGTAGAGTCCCCGAACTAGCCTGTGTCCGACCTGAGGTCAGGCGAACCGACCGCTCTGACCTAACCCGTCGAACGGATCTACAACACCGACAGATTCCGACTCGGAGGCACCCATGGGCGAGCAATCCAACACGTTCTTTGCCGTGCCGCAGCAGCGGCACGACATGCTGGTAAAACCCGATCGCGATGAGACGGCGCGGCAAGAGTTCGTTCGTGGGTTCAAGGCGTTCATCCAGAGCGGGATCGTGCCGGGCATTCATGCGAGCTATCACAACGAGGTCAAGCCCGCATTCGAAAGACAAACAGGGCGTAGCCCGCGTGATCGCCACGAAATCCGCGACTTGATGATCAAGCACCCGCTGTTCCAGACCTATGCCTCACTGCAACGGGTCAGCCAGGAACTGCTCTGGGACGTCGTGCTCGATTCGGTCGAGCGGGAACTGCCCGCCCTCATGGCCCAGGCGGGTGCAGGCCACGGCGGTACGCCGCTCGGCTCACTCACGCTTGATCCCTCGCTTGATCTGCCCAAGTACGCGGTGGGCGTCGACATTCATTGCATGCCGGGCGGCTACGGCCAGGATGCGGGGCAAGGGGATGTGACGGCCGGTGCGCTCTACGATCGTGGCGTGTACCTCTATGCGCTCGGCATGATGGGTCCGCTCAACGACGACATCGGTGGCTCGGCGGCGAAGTTCGTGCGCGATCGATATCCGGATTTTCGTCCGCGGCGGATTCTCGACCTCGGCTGCACGGTGGGCCATAGCACCCTGCCATTCGTCGATGCCTTCCCGCAAGCAGAGGTCCACGCCGTCGACATCGGTGCCGCGCTGCTGCGCTACGCACATGCGCGGGCTGAGTCGCTTGGCAAAACGGTGCACTTCTGGCAGCAGGATGCCAGTCGGACGCACTTTCCCGACGGGCACTTCGACCTTATCACCTCTTCGATCCTGTTCCATGAGACCTCCGCCAAGGCCCTGCCAGCGATCATTCGCGAGTGCTACCGTCTGCTCGCACCGGGCGGCATGGCGGTGCACGGGGATCTGCCGCCATTTTGGGCAATGGATGAGTTCAACCAGTTCATGCTCGACTGCGAGACCTACTACAACAATGAGCCGTACTGGGGTGCGATGCGCGAGGTCGATCAAGTTGCCCTCAGCGTCCAGGCCGGGTTCGCAGCGCAGAACGTGGAGTTCTGCATGGCACCCTCGGCCTATCGCGCTGCGGCGGGGCATCACCGCGACTTTCAGGCCGGCGAGTTTGCCCCGGGTGACGCTTGGCAGGTACTGGTGACGCGCAAATGAACACCCCAAAAGTCAAACGCAGCATCAAGGGGCGTCGGCCGCAATTTTTTGCCGATCGCGAGATCGATCGACTGCACGGCATGATGATGGCTATGGCGACGGAGATGGCCGTGCTCTACCAGCGCATCGACAGCATGGAGCGTGTAGCGGCACGCAAGGGCGTGATCCTCGCCGAAGAACTCGCCGCGTTTGAACCCGACGCCGCGGTGCAAGCCGAGCGCGAAGCGTGGCGGCAGAAATTTCTGCATCGCATGTTCTATCTATATCGCGAAGAACTGGACGATCGACTCGCGCAAGAGGACGATAGGCAGTACCAACGCTTCCTCGACGAGATCGCCCGCTAAACCATGCTTCGTTCGATGTTCCGCGGCGCACTGCTGTGCGCCGTGTTGCTTGCCAGTCATCCGCTGCAGGCGTTGACGCCCGCACCGTCTCTTGCGCCACCCGATGCGGTGGGCGAGTTGCTGCGCGAGCGGCTGGATGCGCTCGGGGCTGGGCAACCCGTCACGGTGGAGGGCGAAACGCTGATCGCCGCGCGCTCGCTTGGCAAGTTGTATGAGTTGAACGCCTATCGCCCTTACTGGGACGCCACGCGCCTGCAGTCGCTGGTCCAGTTGCTGGCGGATATTGAAGACGATGGCCTGCGGCCCTCCGACTATCACCTCGCACCGCTGCAGCGGCTGAGAACCCTGCCTAAGCCGACCGCGCTCGAGCGCGTAGCCCTCGAGCTGCTGGCCTCCGATGCCTACGCGCTCATCGTCTACCACCTGTATTTCGGCAAGGTCGATCCGGTGTCGCTGGATTCGAACTGGAATTTCGACACCCGCGATATCCGCGATGTCGATCCGGTGCGCTTCGTGCACGAGGCCATCCGCGGCAACCGCATTCGCAGCAGCATCGAGCTCGTGCGTCCATCGCACTGGATGTACCAGGCCGGGCGCGAGGCGCTCGCCGCCTACCGGCAGATCGCCGCGCTCGGCGGTTGGCCAACCATTCCGGGCGGTCCAACGCTGAAACCCGGCATGAGCGATGCGCGCGTGATCGTGCTACGTCGTCGCTTAGCCATCAGCGGTGATCTGGCGGCAGTGGGCGCGAGTTCGACTCCGCGCGATAGCCGTGCTGACGAGTTCTTTGATCCGCAACTCGAATCAGCGCTGCGCCATGCACAGCGCAGGCACCGCCTCGCCGTGGACGGCTCGCTCGGGCCGGCAACGCTGCAGGCGCTCAACGTGCCCGTCGAGCAACGCATCGCGCAACTGCGGGTCAACCTCGAGCGCGGACGTCAGGTGCTGCACGAGATCAAGGAGGGCGATCTTGTCGTCGTCGACATCGCTGGCTTCGAGGTGCACTTCGTCCGCGATCGTAAGCGTATCTGGCAATCGCGCGCGGTGGTCGGGCAGCCCTTCCGTGAAACTCCCGTTTTCAAGGCCAGCATCAACAACGTGGTCATTAATCCCACTTGGACCGTGCCGCCGGGGATCCTCGAGAAGGACATCCTGCCTGCGCTGCGGCGTGGTGATCGCAGCATCCTGGCGCGCAAGAATTTGCAGGTACTCGACCGTAACGGGGCACCCGTCAACGCCGCGGCCATCGACTTCAGCCGCTACACCGGTCGCAACTTTCCCTATCTGCTACGCCAAGCCGCGGGCCCCTCCAATGCGCTCGGTGCGGTGAAGATCAACTTCCCGAATCCGCATCTGGTCTACCTGCACGACACGCCGAGCAAGTCGCTGTTCGACGAAAACAACCGCACGTTCAGTTCGGGCTGCATCCGCACGGAGCGACCGCTGGAGCTCGCCGAATGGGTGCTCGGTGACCCGGCTCGCTGGAATGCCAGCAGCTTGCAAAGTGCCGTGGACAGCGGCGAGACCCGCACACTGCGGGTGGCCAAACCCGTGCCCGTACTGCTGATCTACTGGACAGCGGATCGGGACGACGATGGCAGCATCGTCTTTAAGGCCGACCCCTACGGTCGCGATGCACGCGAACTCGCCGCACTCGACAGTCCCTTCAAGCTCGGCAAACGTCCGCGGCTGTAAACGCAGCGCTGCGTATTTATTGCAGCTCTCGCTCGTGCAGCTTGAGCGGCACCTGCCCCGGCGCCTCGAGATAAAGGTGCGGCCCCTCGAAGCGCAGCGTGCGCACGCCCTGCAACGCCTTCAGCAGCGCGGCCTCGAAGGTCATCCGACCCTCTTCACAGGCCATGCGGGTCGACATCGGGGCGAGTATGCGCAACTGCATCGCTGCAGCATCGAGTTCGTAGCCGGCACCTGAACGGTTGCAGCCCGTATGGCCGCTGACCCGACCCTCGGCGAAGGTGAGGATCACGGGCTCGCCGTTGTCGCCATGCGGCACCGCAGTGCCCTCCCAATAGACGAGCTCCCAGCGATGTGCCTGCAGTCGCTGGCTCACATCGGCCGCTGGCAGGGTCGAGCTGGTGGGCGGGGTCGCGCCGGTGTTCAGGCCGGTACAGGCACCAAGGACCAAACTGGCGGCACAGAGCAGGACGGCACGACGCATAAATCCTCGCAGTCTTGACGAGCCCGACGGGCGATGTGGCTAGAATAGCGCATGGTCGATTTTCACCTGACCGACATCTCCAGAGTCGTACAACTCGTGCTGGCACCCGCCTTCGTGGTGGCCGGCATCGGCACATTCGTGACCATCCTCACGCAACGCCTGGCCCGGGTGGTAGACCAGTGGGTCAAGCTCGATGAGGCCCACCCGCAGCGCGAAGTCGAATCGGTGGAGCTCGGTTTGTCTCGCGACGTGCTCAGCCGACGCGCCCAGCTCATCCGCCGGGCCATCCTGCTGTGCACGTTTGCGGCCATCATCATCTGCAGCCTGATCGGTCTGCTGTTTGTCGACGCCATGACCAGAACCGATCTGTCGGTGCTCATTGCGCTCGTATTCGTGCTGGCGATGACCGCCCTCATCGGGGGCCTGATCTACTTCCTGCGAGAGATTCATCTCGCCACGGCGCCGCTGCGCGCGCGACTGCTTCGCTGACCCTCGTCTGATGTTAGGCTAGGCCGGTTTCAAGGCTTGTCTGACGGGGGGAGTTACCGTGGAAGAGATCACACTCGCGCACGGCGTTTTCAAGTACATCCACATCCTGCTGTTCGTGTACTGGCTCGGCGGTGACGCCGGCGTGTTCTACTCGAGCACTTTCGTGACCAACACCAAGCTGTCGCGCGAGTCGCGCCTGACGGCTTTCAAGATCTTCATCAACCTCGACATGCTGCCGCGCTATTGCCTAGCCTTGATGCTCACGGTGGGCGGCATCCTTGCGGAGTTCATCGGCTACGAGCATCCGCTGTGGCAAACGGTGGCGATCGTCGCGCTCGGACCGATCTGGGTCTGGGTGGTGCATACCATCCATGCGCGCGAGGGCACCGAGTTCGGCAAGACGCTCGCCACTTGGGATCGTCGCTTTCGCGTCTTCATGATCTTCGCGATCATTGCCTCGGTCGCCTATCACTGGGTCACCGGGCCGCTGCGGCCGTATCCCTGGCTCGCCGTGAAGCTGCTGATCTTCGCCTTCCTGATTTTCTGCGGGTTCATGATTCGCCTGAAAATCCCGCCGTTCATCGAAGGCTTCAAGGTCATGGCCGCAAGCGGCGCGACGCCCGAGAGCGATCAAAAAATGATCGATGGCATGGGCGCCTGTCGCCCCTACGTGCTGCTCATCTGGGCGGGCGTGGCGATCTCGGCACTGCTCGGCGTGCTCAAACCAGGCTGAGCCGGTCGTAAACCGGCGTGCAGGAAACGGCCGCCCCGCTCGCGCTGCTCTGGCACCGCACCGACCTGCGGCTGAGTGACCATCCGGCGCTCTGCGCCGCAGCGCAGGCATGCTCGGGTCGTGTGCTCGGCGTCGTCGTGCTGCCCGAGCTGACGCGCGCAAGTCCGCGTCGACTTGGGTATCTGCTGCAGACGCTCGATGAGCTGCGCGCCGCCTGGCGCTCGCAGGGCTCTGCCCTGATCGTGCTGCGCGGCAAGGTCCACGAGCGCCTGCCCGCCCTCGCCGCGGATCTCGGCGTGCGCGAAGTGCACACAGCCCCCTGCCCTGCATTCGACGAACAACTCGAAAATTCCGCGGTGCGACAGGCGCTCGCGGCGCACTCGATCACGCTCGTGGTGCACGATGAAGTGACCCTCATCGCCGCCGCCGATCTGCCGTTTGCCATCGACGCCCTGCCCGAGGTGTTTTCGAATTTCCGCCGGGCCGTCGAGCGGGGCGGGGCCTGGGGAGCCCTGGTTCGCGAACCGCTCGCCGAGTGTGCCCTAACCACCGTGCCCGAGAGCTCGGCCGCCCTGGCGGAGGCGCAGACCGACGCCACGCTCG
Organism: Gammaproteobacteria bacterium; assembly: GCA_010029775.1. GTDB lineage: Bacteria > Pseudomonadota > Gammaproteobacteria > Steroidobacterales > Steroidobacteraceae > UBA964. The sequence continues at coordinate 4,283 of RGWK01000040.1, read as the reverse complement.
CGGCCGAGGATCTCTGCGCTGCACGCGCGGCAGCGCAGTGCCACGATCCGCGCAGTTCCTTTCAGTATGTCGGCGGTCGCTCCCACGCTCTGGCACGCATTCGCCACTGGTTCTGGGACACCGACGCAATCGCCCAGTACAAGCACACACGCGACGGACTCATCGGTGCCGATTTCTCTTCGCGTCTGTCACCTTGGCTGGCGCTCGGCGCCGTGTCACCACGCGAGGTCGCCAAAGAAATCCACCGTTACGAGCGAGAGCGAATCGCCAACGAGTCCACGTACTGGCTCGGTTTCGAATTGCTCTGGCGCGATTACTTCCACTTCTGGGTACGCCGCTGGGGTAGCCGCGCTTTTGCCGCCCGCGGCGTGCGAGGGCGCACGCCCTGCGGCAGGCAGGATGCCGACCTGTTCGACCGATGGTGTCGCGGCACCACCGGAGAGCCCTTCGTCGATGCCGCCATGCGCGAACTTGCGGCCACAGGACAACTGTCGAACCGGGCACGACAAAACGTGGCCAGCTGGCTCACGCGCACCGCCGGCATCGACTGGCGCTGGGGTGCCGCGTGGTTCGAGCAGCAGTTGCTGGACTTCGACGTCGGTCCGAACTGGGGCAACTGGCAATACGTGGCGGGCGTCGGCAACGATCCGCGCAACCGGGTGTTCAACGTGCAAGCCCAGGCCGAGCGCTACGACCCCAACGGTGCCTATCAAGCCAGATGGCTCGAGTGAGCCCCGGGCTCGTCAGGGCAGCAGAACCGTAGACCCTGTGGTCTTGCGCGCTTCGAGGTCGCGATGCGCCTGCGCGGCCTCGGCCAGCGGGTAGCGCTGACCGATGTGCAAGCGGACCTTGCGCGTGCTCACCACACGGAACAGCGCACGGGCTGCCGCATCGAGATCTTTGCGATCGGCGATGTAGGCAAACAACGAGGGCCGCGTCAGAAACAGCGAGCCCCGCTTGGAGAGTTCGAGCGGTGAAATGGCCGGTGGCGGACCGGAGGCATTGCCATAACTCACCATCATGCCGAGGGGCTTCAGACAATCGAGCGAGTCCATGAAAGTCTCGCGGCCGACAGAGTCGTACACCACGGCCACACCCTGACCGCCCGTCAATGCACGCACCTGCTCGACGAGTTTGTCGCGACCCATGACCAGCACGTGCTTGCAACCATTGCGCCGAGCGAGTGCGACCTTGGCTTCGCTGCCCACCACACCAATGACCCGCGCCCCGAGGGCCTTCGCCCACTGACACAAGATGAGGCCGACGCCACCAACCGCCGCATGCACCAGAATCCAATCGCCGCGCTGCACCCGGTAGGTACGGCGCAGCAGATACTCGGCGGTGAGGCCCTTCAACATCAGCGCGGCGGCCTGTTCGTCGCTCACGGCTTTCGGCAACTTGACGAGCCGGCTCGCCGGCACGTTGCGGATCTCGCTGTAACTGCCGGGTTGCGTATGCACATAGGCCACGCGATCCCCCTTGCGAAAGCCGCGCGTCTTGCGACCCACTGCGACGACGACACCCGCCGCTTCGCGCCCGAGCCCGCCCGGCAGCGGCATCGGATAGAGTCCGCTGCGATCGTAGACGTCGATGTAATTGAGGCCGATGGCGGTGTGGCGCAACTGGACTTCGCCTTCAGCAGGCGCACCGAGGCTGCACTCTTCAAAACGCATCACCTCGGGGCCGCCGGCCTCGTGGATGCGGATGGCTTTAGACATGCCGCGAGTTTACAACGCGGATTCGTCCGTTTCGCCGGTGCGGATGCGAATCACCCGATCGATGTCGGTGATAAAGATCTTGCCGTCGCCCACCTTGCCCGTCTTGGCCGCCTTGACGATGGCTTCCGTGACCTGATCGACCAGCTCGGCACGAACGGCGACCTCGATGCGGGTCTTGGGCACGAAATCCACGACGTACTCGGCACCGCGGTACAACTCGGTGTGGCCGCGCTGGCGACCGAAGCCTTTGACTTCCGTGACGGTCATGCCCGAGACGCCGATTTCCGACAAGGCAGCGCGGACGTCGTCGAGCTTGAACGGCTTGATGATGGCGGTGACGAGTTTCATGTTGTGTTACTCCCGATGCATGGCGCCCAACCGTGGCGTGAGCAATATTGCACCTTCCGTGCCACGCCTGCGAGACCCCAATGGGCGCATTTTTTACCGTCTGCCCGTGATCTTGCGTCACGGCGCGCACCATTATGGCGCAGCACGGTCAGGCAGGCGCTCGCGAGTGGTGCGCCATGGGCTTATTTCCTATGCTCGCCGGCATGGATCACATCGTCATCGTCGGGGCCGGACAAGGGGCGGCTCAATGCGTGGAGGGACTGCGCCGCAAGGGGTATGGCGGCGATCTCACCGTCATCGGCGATGAATCGGTACTGCCGTACCAGCGCCCGCCGCTGTCAAAGAAGTACCTGGCCGGCGAACTGCCGATCGAGCGCATGTTGTTGCGCCACGAGACGTTCTACGCGGAGCAGCGCGTCGAGATGCGGACGGGGCGCCGCGTGATGCGCATCGATCGGGACCGACGGTGCCTGCACCTCGATGATGGGTCTTTGCAGGCCTACGATGCGCTCGTCATTGCCACCGGCAGCCGCCCGCGGTCGCTGCCACTCACCGGAGTCGATGCCCCGGGCGTGCACGTGCTGCGCACGATGGCCGATGCGGATGCCCTGCGCATCGAGGCGGCAGTCGGCAAACAGGCCGTGATCATCGGCGGCGGCTATATCGGTCTCGAGACGGCGGCCACCTTGCGACAACTCGGCATGGAAGTCACCGTGCTCGAGGCGGCAGATCGGGTGATGAATCGCGTGGTTGCCGAACCGGTCTCCACCTACTACCAACATGAACACGCCCGCCATGGCGTGACGATACGCTGCGGCGCCCGCGTCAGCGGCCTGCGCACTGGAGCGAACGGTCGGATCGCGGCCGTGCTCACCGACGAGGGCGAGCTTGCGACCGATCTGCTGTTGGTGGGCGTTGGCGTCGTACCGAACGAGGAACTCGCGCGCGAGGCGGGGCTCGCTTGCGACAACGGGATTCTGGTGGATGAACATTGCCGCACTGCAGATCCGCGGATCTATGCCATCGGCGACTGTAGCAATCACCCCTCCGTCCACTACGACCGACGAATACGACTCGAATCGGTCGACAACGCCTTCGAGCAGGCGGCTACCGTGGCCGCCAACCTTATGGGCGTAGACACCGTGCACAACCGGGTGCCGTGGTTCTGGTCGGATCAGTATCACCACAAGCTGCTGATCGTGGGCCTTTCAGGCGGGCACGATCGGATGGTGCTGCGAGGGGATCCCGCGTCACACAGTTTTTCGTGCTGCTACCTGCGTGAGGGCGAGTTGATCGCCATCGACACGGTCAACAATGCGAAAGATCAGATGGCGGCGCGCAAGCTCATCGCTGCGCGCTTTCGGCCCGACCCTGCGAAGCTCGCCGACAGCAGCATCGCACTCAAAGATTGCGGCGGTTGAGCCGCCGGCGCTCAGGCAATCGTTCGCACTCAGACTGTTGCGCGGGGCAGCTCGGGGTAGCGCCCGAGCCGCAACAACATCAACCCGGACAGTACGAACATCCCGACGTAGACCCACAGCGCCGGGGTATGCGTGCCAAGCGAATCGAACACCCGGTTGGTGACGATCACGGCAGTGCCCGATCCGAAAGTCCAGGCCGCGTACTGCCAACCGTAGTTCTCGCCGTAGGCGAAGTTGCCGAAGTAGCGGGTAATCAGCACGGCAATCACATCAAGTTCGGCACCGGCTGCAAGGCCGATACACACGGCGGCGATCAGCGCCGTCGTGCCGCTTGCGTCAAGAGCGAGCAGCGTCACGCCGATCAGCGGAAACACCAGGATCGCCGACGCCACGAGCGGTGCGAAGAAACGATCCATGAGAAAGCCCGCGAAGGCACGCCCCACGATGAGCGCGAGCCCAAGGGCCCCTTGAACGGCAGCGGCTTGCTCCGGCGTGATGCCGCGGGCGCGCAGGATGGGCACGAGCGGAATAAGCACGCCACCGATGCCGAAGGAGAGCAGCAGGAAGGCGATGAACATCTGCCAGAAACGCCATTGGCGGCGTGACTCGCGCGCATCGTAGCCAAACCGCTCGACCGGCGGAGCGGCCTCACCGCTCGCCGCCAGACCCGCAGCCGCGGCTGCGGCCCCGCCCCGCAACGGATCGCCGTCGAGTCCGAGGCCGACATCGCTCGGCGAATCGCGCAGCTTCCAGAAGACGATCGGCAGCGTCAGAACGAGCGTCAGCAGTCCTAGCC
>RGWK01000390.1 GCA_010029775.1 Gammaproteobacteria bacterium | reverse complement strand
GCAAGGATTGCGATATGGGCATCCGCGGTGGCAGTGAAGCCTGAGTCGAGGTAGAGGCGTTCGTATGCATCTCGCTCCTTGGTTGGGAAGTTCTCTTCGGTGTAGAGGCCACCCGCCTCGATGACGAGCACCTCGCGACCGGCGGCGGAGAGGTCGCGTGCAACGCTGCCGCCGCCAGCCCCTGAACCGATCACGAGGACGTCGACGGCGATACGCTCGGCAGCTCCCGGATCGAAGGCGCTGATCTTGGTGACGTTTGGTGTTGTGGTGTTTGGCGTTGGGTTGTAGCCGAGGCCACTGAGCCGCGTCCGCACGAGCGCATCGGCAGGCTCATCGGCATCCGAGTAGGCAATGAACGAGAGAAGCTTGCGGAAAACGGCAGCGCCGCTGCGGAGCATCGGCACCGGATGCTGCACCCAGCGGCGCAGGTATTCGTCTCGACGGGTCGCCTTGAGCGTTCCGAATCGCGTGAGTTGCCCACCAATCAGCAGGCCGCCGATGCGAGTGTCAAGAAGGTCAAGCACCAGCCGCAGCTGGCCGTGCAGGGCAGGGTCGACGACCTTGGCGATTGCTGTCTCTGCGGCGGCGGCGCGTGCAGCCCCACCGCCCGCGACGAATCCCTCGGCGAGGGCGGCGAGGGTGCGGCGCTGAGACTCGCTGAAGATCCCCGCGGGCGACGACGCAGTCGGCGCGGGTGCGGATCGCTTAGCGGCAGCCATGCCGCATATCTTGCCTCGTTATGCGTGCGTCGGCTGACGGTGGCGCGCCACTGGGGTACGATCGGCACCGTTGGCGCGTGGCCAAGCGGTAAGGCACCTGCCTCTGGAGCAGGGGATCCTAGGTTCGAATCCTAGCGCGCCAGCCAACTCTTCTCGTTCAACACCACCGCTTCAGCGAAGCGCATCGAGCCAGCCGCCGACGACACCGATGAAGGTCGGCACATCCTCTTCAAAGGGCACATGGCCGATCCCCGGCAGCACGACCCACTCCGCCGCGGGCAGGTCGGCGCGGAGCACCTCGCCGCTTCTCAGCGGCACCCAACTATCGGCTTCTCCCCAGAGGATCAGCGTTGGTGGCTCGCCAGCCGCCGCGGTCAGGTTGGCAAGAGAGTCCGGGAGCGAGTTCTTCGCGCTGTCGCGAATGATGCCGAGCAGCGCCAGATCCCAATCGCGCAGCTGTGCCGAGGCGGCATAGCCGGTGACCAGCGTCGGTGTGACAGCACTCGTAACAGCGAAGGCGGAGGAGAGGAGTTCGCCAAACGTCGCTGGCGTGAAGGCGCTCCGAATCACGATGCGCGCAAGGCGTCGAATCGGCGGCACACTGAGCAGTGCCTCCGCGGTGGAGGGAGAGCTGCTGACGCCACTCCTCGGTTGGGCAACGGCGGCGTCGATGTAGGCGCCAGCCGTGTCCGGCGCAAGCCCAAGCGCGGCAGCCAGCCGTCGCGTGCTCGTCTCGGAACCGGCGGATTCGAACAGCATCTGCACCAGCTTGCGCAGCGGCACCGAGGATCGTGCCGACACGCGCTCGCGCATGTCACGCTCGACGATGTCGGAGAAGTAGCCGCGCAGCAGCATGTCGCGGTCGGGGCTTGCGACCGTGGCCGGAAAGCCGCCTGCATCGAGGTACTCCGTGAGCGTGGCGCGTGGCCGCAGCTGTCGGTACTCGGCCAAGTCGAAGGGGAAGAGCTCCACCGTGTGATGGCGGCCCGTGAGCGTGGAGCCCAGTTCACCCGACAGGAGGTGCGCGTTCGAGCCCGTCACCACGAATCGCCGGTCCTTGGGGCGGTCCAGCTGCACCCGCAGCCAGCGTTGCCAGCCAGTCACCCACTGGATCTCGTCGAGGAAGTAGGTGCACCCTGTGCCGCGGTCCGCCTCGAAGGCCTTCACCATGACGTCGAGCGTGCGGTGGTCGAGCGCGGGCGAGAGCCGCGGGTCCTCGAAGTTCAGGAA
>RGWK01000389.1 GCA_010029775.1 Gammaproteobacteria bacterium | reverse complement strand
ACGGCGCTGCCGACCGGCAATCGCAACTCGATCAAGCAGGCGGAGTGGACGTACGCGTTGATGGTGCACATGTCGAATTCACTCGGCGTGAACTGCACCTACTGCCATAACACGAGGGCCTGGGCGAGCTGGGAGGAAAGCCGACCGCAGCGCAGCACCGCGTGGTACGGCATTCGCCTCGCACGCCATCTGAACAACGCTTATCTCGTACCGTTGACCGGCACGTTCCCGGATAAGCGTCTGGGTCCGCTCGGCGATGTGGCGAAGATCAACTGCAGCACCTGCCACCAGGGCGTGTACAAGCCGTACTTCGGCACGAGCATGGCCAAGGACTACCCGGAGTTGCAGGGCGTCAAGGCGATGCCGACGGCTGCCCCGCCGGCGGACGGTGCCGCCGCGCCTGCTGCGGGTGAAGCGGCGCCTGCAGCGGCAGCGCCGGCTACGCCAGCGTCGGCGAAGACACTGAGCGCCACACCTGTGGCGCGGGTGAACGTCGCAGGACGGCCGATCGGCTGATGAACGTATTGCTCGCCCAGCCGCGCGGATTCTGCGCCGGTGTGGCGCGAGCGATCGAGATCGCCGAGCGGGCGTTGGAGACGCACGGCGCACCGGTCTACGTGTATCACGAGATCGTCCACAACGGGCACGTTGTGGGCGATCTCGCCTCACGTGGCGCAATCTTCGTCGATGACATCGCCGAGATCCCCGAGGGCTCTCTGACGATCTTCAGCGCGCACGGCGTCGCCAACGCGGTGGTCGAACAGGCCGCCCGCCGTCGCTTGCAGGTGATCGACGCGACCTGCCCGCTCGTCACCAAGGTGCATGTGCAGGCGGAGCGCTACTCGCAACGCGGCCATGTCATCGTCGTCATCGGCCATGCCGGGCACGAGGAAGTGGAGGGCACGCGCGGTTCGGTCAGTGGCCCAGTTCACGTCGTCGGAACTGTGGAAGATATCGCAGCCTTGCCGATGCCGCCGGGCACACCGGTCGCCTACGTCACGCAAACCACGCTGTCACTCGATGACACGCGGGTATTGATCGAAGCCCTCGAGCGACGTTATCCCGACATCGTGGGTCCTGGTTTGGAAGATATTTGCTACGCCACGCAGAATCGCCAGCGCGCCGTGCGGCAGATGGCTCGGCAGGTAGATCTCGTCATCGTGGTGGGCGCACGCAACAGTTCCAATGCCAATCGTCTGCAAGAAGTCTCAGCCGATCACGGTGTACCGGCACGCTTGGTGGAACACGCGGGTGAAATCGAGGACGTGTGGCTCGCAGAAGTGCGCAACGTGGGTGTGACCGCAGGCGCGTCGACGCCGGAGATTCTGGTTACCGGCGTTTGCGAACGTCTGCGCGAATTGGGCGCCGGTTCGATCCGTGAGTTGCCGGGTCTGGCGGAGACTACCCGCTTTCGTTTGCCTGAGATCCTGCGCCGCGCCGGCTGACGGATCAGCCTTTCAACTGGCTGCGGGTCAGCAGCCGCAATACGCCATTGAACATCGCATTTTGACGCAGCCCCGGCGTGCGCCTCGGTGCTTGCCGCGCCAGCGTGATGCGACTGCTGTGGCGTGCGATGGCATCGAAAAGCCCGGGTACGTCGAGCCCTGCATCCTGCAAGCATTGTTCGCGGGTGCCGTGTTCGATGTTTCGATCGGGCAAGCCGAGGTGTAGCACGCCCACATCGAGTGCCTGTCGGGCGAGCAATTCGCCAACAGCTGCACCGGCGCCACCGGCAATCACGTTCTCCTCGAGCGTCACCAGCAGTTCATGCTGTGCAGCGAGTTCGAGAACCATGGTCTCGTCGAGCGGTTTGACGAAGCGCATGTTGACGACCGTGGCATCGATGATATCGGCGAGTTCATGCGCGGTCTCAAGCAAGGTGCCGAACGCCAGCAGCGCGATGCCCGAGCCTTTTCGCTGCAACTCGGCACGGCCGATCGGCAGACTGCGTGGCCAGAGGGGCAGGG
>RGWK01000388.1 GCA_010029775.1 Gammaproteobacteria bacterium | reverse complement strand
CCAATCGAGCACGAAGCCACGGCGTACCTCGGCGAGAAGTCCGCGACGGTCATACACGTTCGGGTCATGTTCCGCGTTCGTGTTCACTACCCAAGTCTCCTTGTGCGAAGCCGTCTTTGAGGTGTGTGCTCCGCACGTCGCTCCCAGCGTTCATCCGAGCGGGCGGCCTTCCACCGACTTTGCGCTGTGCTGCTCGTCTTTTTCTTTAGTTTTTTCATCGGTAATCTCGTTGGTATGCGGCGCGATCGTTCTACTTGGCCGCTTCAATCCAATAAAAATCATCCCCGAACCGAAGATCCGTTCAGCCTCCTCGTCGGTCATTCGTCGTACGGGCATCTCACAGTACTCCTGATCGTTATCGCGGATTAAGGCGCACTGGGTTGTCGACGCCGATCGCCAAAGAGAAATCGCTCCCCTTGGTGCACGGAGCCGAACTGGGCGTAGTAGCGGCTGACGGCTACGAGGAACAGGCCGAGCTCTGGGCCGGTCAAGTTGCGGATTCGGGGCGTGCTGCCTTCGAAAATCCAGAATCGACGCCCCTGCTGCTTGACGAAGAGATCGCCGCGAATCGAGGCGCGCGTGACAGTGAGAATGGCCTGTTCGTTCTTGATGGCAGCTCTATAGCCGTCTATACCAAAGTCGTCGCTCATGATCGGTGCTCCTGGTGGTGGATAAACCGCATCACGAGTCAGGCTCGTTCAATGTTGCTGATCATGGCCTCGTTTATTTGCCTGATCAGCCACATCCCGCTTTGGCGGCGACCACCTTGCCCGAGTTGGCAGGTTGGCGAGGACCGAAGTCCCGTCTCTTGATGCAAGAAGAAAAATACAAAGAAATCACCTGACTTGCAAGTGATTTCGGTCATTCACAAGGCGAGGTATTGCGATGCCACGCCCCGGTTGTAGAGCGCCTTCTTGGGATTAGTCACCCAGCGGAAGCCGCGCCGTCGTGCAGCCGTCTGACCATGCGCAGGCTTAGGCGTCGTTTGCGGTTCAGCACCTCCGACACCCGGCCGCTCGGTCCGATGTAACGTTCAAGATCGCGGGGCGTTAGCCCGAGCTGCTCCATGCGGAACCGGATCGCCTCGACCGGATCAGCGGGCCCGCATCGGCACCGGTCACGATAAATCGGAATGCCTGGTCACTTTCGCCGGAATACGCAACCTAGGCAGGGTCACGGCGCGAGTGGTTGCGCGTTATCGGCAATCCACACCGCCAAATCTTCTTCTGAAATTTTGCCCGCCGCCAGCGACTGCATGGTGACGACCGAGTCTGGCTCCGAAGCCACGAGTTCAAGGGCATTCAGTTGGAGAAAGACGTCGATGATCGCGAGTGCGAGCCGCTTGTTGCCATCTGAAAAACAATGTCCCTTGGCGATCGCGAAGCCGTAAGCCGCTGCCAGCCGTGGGAGGGATGGCTTGGGGTCGGTGTAATGGTGCAACTGTTGCGGTCGCGCGAGGGCTGCTTCGAGGCTGTCGGGACTCGGGGGACCCATCAGCCCCCCGTGTTCCTGAAGCAAGGCCTGATGAATCGCCACGACCGCGTTAGACGGAACCCATACCGGGGACATCGGTTACGCGCCGACTACTTGGCCAGCTCGCGAAGCGCGTTGCGGTACTTTCGCCGCGTGCGTTCGAACGCCTTCATCGCGTCTTCAAACTGCGGGTCGTAAGGTGTGATTCGCACGCCCCCTTCAGCGTCAATGACCGCATGGAGCGTGTCACCCTCCTGCACGTGTAGGAGATCGAACAATTCTTTAGGCACGATCAACCCGAGCGAGTTGCCGATTTTGCGAACCTTGAGCTGAGTGGTCATGGCGAAATACCGTGAGGTCGAACTACGTCGGAAGTTTAACTGAAGTTATAACATTTTCGCAACATCGGTGACGGGGCGGGGGGGAGCCGGCTCAAGCTTCGCGAGTAAACGCCGACAGATGCACGACCTCGCCGTCGTGCACGAGCGCGGCGCCGACGAGGTCA
>RGWK01000387.1 GCA_010029775.1 Gammaproteobacteria bacterium | reverse complement strand
ACGCCGCAGAAAGTAGGTCTTCGGCGGCTGAACGTTTATCGACGACTACCCTGATCGGCGTGAGCATGCCTTGCTCCCGGATTACCTCCAGGACATGAAGCGCGATCTTAACTCGCTGCATCCTGTCTAGCTTGAAGTGATGCGGGCTTCTCCCGAGCAGTTCGCTCGCATGGATCTCCGCTTCCGTCGGCAGGCCGAAATTCATGCGTAGTCTGAGGCGCATATCCCTGAAGGCGCCCTGAGCTTCATGCCAATCCGCATGGTGCACCAACAGTCCGCAGAGCACGAACGTATGGTTCTCCGGGTTATGGCGGCCGGTGTCCCCGCTTTCATCGACGACCTGGAGAGGTGGCTGAGTGGCCGAAAGCGCCCGTTTGCTAAATGGGTATACCCCAAAAGGGTATCGTGGGTTCGAATCCCATCCTCTCCGCCACTTGAAAGCGGAGAAAAACACGGAACCCCCGTAAATACGGGGTGTTTCCGTCCTACCTGCTTATGCAGGTTTAGGCAGGTTCTGCCAATTCGGGCATTATCTTGTCCAATACTTGTCCAATGATTGACGAGCCCGAAAGGCCCGTGAATAGGGCATCTCACGCCGTTCCGCATCCGCGAATCGGCATCCGAAAACCTAGGATCATGCGTGAGAACAAAAACAAAGGCTCCCGAAGCATTGACGGGGGCATCCTCGTCTACCCCCGCAAGGAGGCGCCAGGGAAGTGGATGGTCATGTGGCGCACCCCGGAGGGGCGGCGCTACCGGAGCTTCGAAACCCTGACGTCGGCGAACTTCTTCGCCTCGGACCTCCAGCAGGAGCGCCGGCACAATGGGACCCGACCGGTCCACTCCATCCTCACGGCGGCCGAGTCCAAGTATCTGGAGGAGCTCCGGGCCGCCACCAAGGGGGCCAAGCTCTCCGATCTATTGGCGGCCTGGAAGGACTACCAGGCCAAGCAGACCGGCCTGACCATAGGCGAGGTCGCCCATAGGTTCGTGGACATGCGTAGCAAGGAGGGGGTGGCCCGCTTCCTGCAGACCAACTATGCCCTCTACCTGCGTCGGTTCATCGACATGTACGGGTCCGATAGGCCGGCCAATTCCATCACCCCGGACGAGGTCCGCGGCTGGGTAGACCGCCTTCTGAAAGCCGACTATAGCCCCAAGACGGTCAACCACCACCTCCGGACCCTCTCCATGGTGTTCAACCGGGCCATAGCCGAGGGCTGGTGTTCCAAGAACCCCTGCCTCGCGGTGGCCTCGATCAAGACCGAGCGGGACGAGGTCTCTGTGATCTCCCTGGCCGACGCCCGTAAGCTCTTTGAGGCTAACCGTGGGCATCGCGTCTCCCTGTACATGGCGCTTGAGGCCTTCGGCGGTCTTCGCTTCTCCAGCGCGTTGCGGATCGCCCCCGGCGACATCAACGTCGCGGACAAGTCCATCGTCCTGCCGGCGGCCAAGCACAAGACGGGGCGCCGCCATGTGCTCGAGGGCTTGCCCGAGAACCTCTGGGAATGGATTCGCAACGTCGACGTCATCTCCGACCCGCTATGGAGGAAGAACCCGTGGCGGATGTGCGTGCCGGTCTACAACCGCGAGAAGAAGGCGGCCTTTGAGCGTGCCGGCCTCAAGCTGCAGCCGAACGTGCTCCGCCATTCGTTCTGCTCCTACCACGTCGCGCAGCATCAGGACGCCGCCAAGACCGCGGTGCTCATGCAGCACGCCAACCAGGCGATGATCTACCGCCATTACAAGGGCGTCGCCACGCGCGCGGATGCCGCGGGCTACTTCGCGATCACGCCCTCGTCGTTCGGCCCGTCGTCCTTCGCGGGACGTCGGCGAGGTCGCCCGCGCAAGTCGCGCGAGGGGTCGGATCCGGCCGGCGCACCACCCTCGGGGTGTGTTTCCGCAGAACCTGCATAAATTAGTAAAACCTGCATAATAGTCGGTGTTTACTAGAATCGGTCCCATGGGAACCTCGATGG
>RGWK01000386.1 GCA_010029775.1 Gammaproteobacteria bacterium | reverse complement strand
TAAGCGTAGACTGACACTTGGAATACTAGGGAAGGGATCATCCATGTCTCGTGGATGGCATACACACGCGGTGGTAATTGAGGGACCGGAACGCCTGTCGGTGGACCGGCTCGCCCTGCAATCGCCCGCGGAAGACGACGTCGTCGTCGATGTCGAGTGGAGCGGCATCAGCAGTGGCACTGAGCGGTTGCTGTGGTTCGGTCGTATGCCTGGCTTTCCCGGCATGGGTTATCCGCTCGTCCCCGGTTACGAGTCTGTCGGACGCATCGCTGCTGCAGGCAGTGCGGCACTTGAGCAACGCATTGGTGAACGCGTGTTCGTGCCGGGCGCTCGCTGCTTTGGCGAAGTGCGAGGCCTGTTTGGCGGTGCCGCCTCGCGTTTGGTGGTCCCTGCCGCTCGCGTGACCCGGGTCGATGAAGCGCTCGGCGAGCGCGCGATCCTGCTCGCACTCGCGGCCACAGCTCATCATGCGCTCGCAGCGCCTGACGCGCGCCCGCCGGAATTGATCGTCGGTCATGGCGTCCTCGGTCGGCTGCTCGCGCGCGTCAGCATGGCGCTCGGCGGGCCGTCGCCCACCGTGTGGGAATGTAATCCGGCGCGAATGAGCGGAGCGACGGGCTATGACGTACGCACCGCAGCGAGCGATGGTCGCCGCAATTACCGCGCAGCCTATGACGCGAGCGGCGATGCCACGCTGCTCGACGAGCTGATCGATCGGCTCTCGAACGGCGGCGAAGTCGTCCTCGCGGGCTTTTACGTCGAATCGCTGTCGTTCAACTTTACGCGGGCCTTCATGCGCGAAGCGCGCATCCGGGTCGCGGCCGAATGGAAAGACACCGACCTGGCCGCAGTGAACGAGCTGTGGACAGGCTTTTGGCGACCCTGAGTGCTTAAAGATGGTCATTGATTGGAGAGCCGCTGCATGACACCTCCCGCCGAAACGGTCTCCATCCCGATCGAGAAACTCAAGCGCAGTTTGCGCGCCGAGGCTGCTCTCGAACCGACGCCTGTGGCGCCTGCCGCCGTGACCCGCGAGACGCAGATCATCGCGATCTACGGCAAGGGCGGCATCGGCAAGAGTTTCACGCTCGCAAATCTCAGCTACATGATGGCCCAGCAGGGCAAGAAGATCCTTCTCATAGGCTGCGACCCCAAGAGCGACACCACCTCCTTGCTCTTCGGTGGTCGCGCCTGTCCCACCATCATCGAAACCAGCTCGCGCAAGAAGCTCGCGGGCGAACAGGTTGAAATCGGCGACGTCTGTTTCAAGCGCGACGGCGTGTTCGCCATGGAGCTCGGCGGACCCGAGGTCGGACGTGGCTGCGGTGGACGCGGCATCATTCACGGCTTCGAGACCCTCGAGAAACTCGGCTTCCATGACTGGGGCTTCGACTACGTGCTGCTCGATTTCTTGGGCGACGTGGTTTGCGGCGGCTTTGGTCTGCCGATTGCGCGCGACATGTGCCAGAAGGTCATCGTCGTGGGCAGCAACGATTTGCAGTCGCTCTATGTGGCGAACAACGTCTGTTCGGCGGTGGAGTACTTCCGCAAGCTCGGCGGCAACGTGGGTGTTGCGGGTCTCGTCATCAACAAGGACGACGGCACGGGCGAAGCACAGGCGTTCGCGGAGGCTGCGGGCATACCCGTGCTCGCTGCGATTCCGGCAAACGAAGAAATCCGCCGCAAGAGTGCCAACTACGAAATCATCGGCCGACCCGAGAGCACTTGGGGTCCCCTGTTTGCAGAGCTCGCCGAGAACGTTGCCATAGCGCCGCCCGTGCGGCCGAAGCCGTTGTCTCAGGACGGACTGCTCGGGTTGTTCAAGGGCGAGGCGGTTGGCCGCGGCGTGACCCTGCAACCGGCCACCTTCGAGGACATGTGCGGCGCGTCGCAGGTCCACAAACCATCGCTCGAAGTCGTCTACGACACGGTCTGAACCATGAACGATCTCGCCCACGAACCCGGCACCACGGAGGTCA
>RGWK01000385.1 GCA_010029775.1 Gammaproteobacteria bacterium | reverse complement strand
ATCAGGGTGTATCCAGGGATCCCCTGCACGTCGATCGCGTGTCGATCGCAAGCACGCACCTGCGCGGCCAGGTACAGCCCCTCGGGCGTAGGCATGGCGCCAGTATACTGGGAGCATGGCTGAAGCCGTCGACATGCAGGCACTGAGGCAGGAACTCGACGGCTGGGCGGCACATCTCGGCTTTGCAGCGATCGGCGTCGCGCACGTGGAGCTGCCGCAGGACGAGCAGCACCTGCTGCGTTGGCTCGAAGCAGGTCACCACGGCGACATGCACTACATGTCGAGACACGGCCGGCGTCGCGCGCGCCCCGCGGAACTGAAACCCGGCACCCTGCGCTCGATCAGCGTGCGCATGGATTACTGGTCCGACGAGGCCGCCGACGCGACCGCCACGCTGGCCGATCCGCAGCGCGCGTATGTGTCGCGCTATGCCCTCGGCCGCGACTATCACAAGCTCATGCGCAACGCGCTACAGCGGCTTGCCGACCACATGGTCGAGCGGATCGGCCCTTTCGGCTATCGCGTGTTCGTCGACTCGGGCCCCGTGCTCGAAAAAGCCCTGGCGCGCAACGCCGGGCTCGGCTGGATCGGCAAGCACACCAACCTGATCGCCCGTGAGGCAGGATCATGGTTTTTCTTGGGCGAGCTGCTGACCGACCTGCCGTTGCCCGCCGACACGCCGTCGGCCAGCCACTGCGGCACTTGCACGGCGTGTATGCCTGCCTGCCCCACGGGCGCGATCGTCGCGCCGTATCAGCTCGATGCACGGCGCTGCATCTCTTACCTCACTATCGAACTCGCAGGATCGATTCCCGAGTCCTTGCGCCCGCTAATCGGCAATCGCATCTACGGCTGCGACGACTGCCAACTCGTGTGCCCATGGAACAAGTTCGCACAAACCGCCTCGCATCCCCAATTAAGGTCTGTGCGTAACGCGCTCGATACGGCGACGCTTATTGAACTCTTCGGCTGGAGCGCCCAGGAGTTCGAATTACGGTTGCGCGGTTCGGCCATTCGCCGCATCGGCCACGAGCGCTGGTTGCGCAACATCGCCGTGGCGCTCGGCAATTGCGCCACGCCGCAGGACTCGAGCGAGGCCGCCACCGCGGCGATCGCCGCCTTGCGCTCCAGGGAACATGACGCGAGCGCTCTCGTTCGTGAACACGTGCGGTGGGCGCTGCAGCGACACGGCATTGCTGTATGACGCGCAGACGCTCGCGGGGCTCACCCGGCGACGCTCGAACGCATCGAGAATCAGCTCAGCGTCACCTGAACATTGTCGATCAGTCGCGCTCGGCCTAGTCGCGCGGCGACGAGAATGACCATCTGTTCGGTCGACAAACTCGGCGCATGCAAGGTCTCTGCACTGCGCACCGAAAAATACTCGACCTTGAAACCCGCTTCCTTGAGTGCCGCTCGACTCTCGGCCTCGTGGCGAGCGATGTCCTCGCGCGAACTTTGGCCACCCTTGAGTAACTCTGCGACCCGCATCAACTCCTGATACAAACGCGGCGCAAGCGCGCGCTCCTCGGGCAGCAGATACTGGTTACGCGAACTGAGTGCGAGCCCATCGGGCGCGCGCACCGTAGGGGCGCCGATAATCTCCACCGGGATTTGCAAGTCCGCCACCATGCAACGAATGACGGCGAGTTGCTGGAAGTCCTTCTCGCCGAATATAGCCATGGTCGGCTGTACGATGTTGAAGAGTCTCGCCACCACGCTCGCAACGCCGGCGAAGTGGCCTGGACGGAATGCGCCACACAGAATATCGGTGAGCCCGGGCACTTCGATGCGCGTGGCGTTCAGATGCCCGTTCGGATAGATTTCTTTGGCGTCAGGCTCAAACAGCAGATCGCAGCCGGCTGCAGTCAGCAACTCGCTATCGCGTGCAGGGGTGCGGGGATAATGATTGAAGTCTTCGTTGGGCCCGAACTGCATCGGGTTAACGAAGGTGCTGGAGACCACGCGTTTGGCCTTCTT
>RGWK01000384.1 GCA_010029775.1 Gammaproteobacteria bacterium | reverse complement strand
GCCGCGTGTATGCCCCGCTTGGCGACGTTGATGAAGGGGCCCTCGATGTGACGACCGAGCACCCCGGGGACACCCGCTGCAATCGCCGCATCGGTCGCACGAATCGCCTCAGCCACGATCTGCAGATCATCGCTGATCACCGTCGGCAGCAGGCCCGTAGTGCCCGCTCGACGGTGTGCCGCAGCGATGCGGCGAATGCCCTCGAGATCGGGGTGGTCGTTGAACAGCACCCCATCGCCGCCGTTGACCTGCAAATCGATGAATCCCGGTACGAGATCACCCTCGATCGCCTGCACCCGCGCCTCTGGCGGTCGGCGTGAGTCCGGGCAGATATCGGTCACGAACCCGTTTTCGATCAGCACGTTCAGGGCCGGCACGAACCCTTCGGCCAGCAGGACTCGATCTGCGCGCAGCGCCACGACGCTCATGCCCTGCACTCTACACCTGGCATCCGCGCTTATGGACGTAGGCTCCGGATGCATTTGCAAAATCGGAGGACGGGGTGCATTGTGCGCCCGTCGAGGTGTTCCGTGTCCGCAGGCGCGTCCTGCGGATGGCGGAGTGAAACGGGAAGCCGGTGCGAACCTGTGGGTTCCATCCCGGCGCTGCCCCCGCAACGGTAGATGGGTGACATCGGTCAACCCGCCACTGCAATCCAGCGCAATGCCGGATTGCGGGAAGGCGATCGGTGTCGGCGCTTGCCAAGCAAGCCGAACCCATGAGTCCGGAGACCGGCCTCGACGACATCCCGGGCTGCGGTGGGCAGACAGGAACGGGTCGGCCCCGCGTCGGGTCCGCTTGTTTCCTCAGACCTCTTCTCCCCGGTGGACCACGTTGTCGAGGCGCGGGAGAGCGACCTCGGGGAGACTGTTGATGACCCATTTGCCGCGGGCCGCTCGGGCCGTTTGTTCCATCATCGGCGCAGTAAGCGTCGCCCTCACACCAGCCCTAGGCTCCTCCGCCCAAGCGGTCGGCTCGCAGCCGGCCGACTTGCTGGAAGAAGTCATCGTCACGGCGAGCCGCCGGCCAGAGCGCCTGGTCGATACGCTGGTGTCTGCCAGTTTGATGGATCGCAGCACCATCGAGACACGCCAGTACGCGTCATTTACGCAGCTGCTTGCCGATCTGCCCGGCGTGGTCGTGGCCAACAACGGCGGCATCGGCAAGGCCAGTTCACTCTTCATTCGCGGTGCCGAAGCCGATCACAACCTTGTGCTCGTCAACGGCCTGCGCTGGAGTTCGACCACGCTCGGCACGGCCGCCGTGCAGGATCTGCCGCTCGAACTGATCGAGCGCGTAGAAGTCGTGCGCGGACCACGCTCGTCACTCTACGGCGCCGATGCGGTCGGCGGCGTGGTGCAGATCTTCACCCGCCGCGCACCGGCCTCGAGCACGCCGCGCTGGGATGCGCTTGCCGGCTATGGCTCTGCGCAGACGCGCAACCTCGCGATCAATGCGGGAGCCAGCACCGAGCGGGGATTCTGGCAGTTCGGCGTTTCGTCACTCGAATCGGCGGGCACCAATTCGTGTCGCGGTTTCGGCGCACCGATTTTTGCTGGATGCTTCACCGACGAGCCTGACGAAGACGGCTATCGCAACACTTCACTCACCGCTCGCGGCGGAGTCGAGGTCGGTGCGCGGACGATGCTCGAGGGCTTTGCCTCGCTCAGCACCGGCCGCGTCGAGTTTGATGGTTCCTTCCAGAATTCCGCCAAGATCCGCCAAGGCGGTGTAGGCGCGTCGCTGGCTGTGCAACACGCCGAGGATCGACGTACCACGCTACAAATGGGCCGTACGATTGATGAAAGCCGGAACTTCTCCGGCAGCCGCTTCGTTTCGCGCTTCGACACCGCGCGCGATTCGGCATCCGTTCAGACCGATCAACCGATCACCCCAACGCTCTCGGCCGTGATGGGTGCGGACTATTTGCGCGACTCCGTATCGAGCACAACGGCCTATACGGAAACCTCGCGTCGGAACC
>RGWK01000383.1 GCA_010029775.1 Gammaproteobacteria bacterium | reverse complement strand
GCACCCCTGCGTCGCGCACCCCTGCGTCGCGCACCCCTGCGCCGCGCACCCCTGCGCCGCGTCGGAGCCGCTGGCCTCGCGCCGCAGCTGCATGTACTCTCGCCAGAAGCCGTGCAGCGCGTCCACGTTGTTTTGAAACCAGGCGTGGTCGCGCTGCACGACCACGATGTCCAGCACGGGGCGGCCGTCGGCGGTCAGCACCGCGGGTTTGTACTGCACGAAGATGGTCTGGTCCATGTCGCACACCTCCATCTGCACCTGCACCTGCGGGTAGTAGTGCCCTGGCACGCGTCCCGGGTCGATCGCCCGTTTGAGCGGGCACTTGATCTCGATCAGCTTGCCGCTGCGGGTCACGCCGTCCGGGCTGGCCGCCAACCACGGCAGGTCGTCGTGGCGCACCAGGCCCACGTCGTACACCTTTTCGCCCATGGCCTCGCACGCCCACGCCCGCGCCTCGTCCTCGTACTTTTGGCCGTGCACCACAAACATGTTGTCCAGGGGCGCGTCCGCGACCTTGCGGCGCAGCAGCTCGGCGCGCGACGAGCCTCGAAAGCTGGCAAACGGCTTGACGTCCAGCGCGGCCGCCGCGTCGCTGGCCGTCAGCAGCTCCCGCCGCACGGCAAACCACTCGGGCGTGCGCTGCACCCACTGCTCGCGCGCCAGCAGGCGGATGGTCGCGGGGTGGACGCTCATGTTCACCGGCGGTTTGTCGGCGGTGTGTCGGCGGTGTGTCGGCGTTGTGTCGGCGGTGTGTCGGCGTTGTGTCGGCCGCGGCGCCGCCCTTAAGCCGCGATCAGAGCCGCGCGATCTGAGCGGGGAGCGCGGCCCGCACGATCTGATTTTTTTTTGGGTTTCGTAGACAATGGCCACCGACGAGTACTCGTCCCGCGCGCGGGCAATCCTCGACACAGCCGACCGACAGGGCCTCAAGCTGCTGGCGGTGACGCGGGATCGCATGCGGCGCATCGCCGGCGCGGGATCGGCGTCGCAGAGCGACAAGCGGGCCGTTCGGGAGCAGGAGAAGCGGCTTCAGGCCAGGGGCAGCGTCCCGTTGTTGCCCGCGAAGCCGCCGCCGGCCCGCAAGTTTAAAGACTTGCCGCCCAACGTCCACCGTTTCATCGCGTCCAAGATGTCTCTGCGCAACGCCACCAGGCTGTCGGCGGTAAACAAGACCACCAGGTCGGCGATTGCCGACGACGTGGCGGCCCGCGCGGCACAGCGAATCAAGGCAGTGCAGCGGGCCAGGGGCGCTAGCGCTGACCTACTAGCCAGCAAAATTCGGTCGAAAGTGATTCAGCTCGTCAACAAGTTACGACAAGTAAATTACATAATTCCCATGGACTGGGCACTTGACAGAGCAAACGACGGGCGAATGAGATGGGTTCTTGGTAGTGAAGCAGTTGGTAGGATTACAGTGACCGAAACAAAAACACACACAGACACAAAAAGACACATTTTAGAAGTCTACTTAACCGGTCGATTTGTCCCTGAAAATAACGAAAGACAAGAAGACTTTGATGTGGGTATTAGACAATATGTTTCTTCAATCGGGGGAACAACATATCGGGGAACGATGTTTTTACGTTTAAAACGTAACACCGATACGAACTTATTCCGTGTTACTGCTAGGTTAACCGCGCACCGGGTTTATGAGAGCCAGGTGGGGCAAAGCGTAAAGAAAGCAGCCACGGCGCTAAACGACGTTATTCCTTATGAAATGCAGCCCCGGTAGCGCCAGCAGCCGCCCCGGCAGCCGCCCCAGCAGCAGCCCCAGCAGCGTGTTCCGTCGTATTTCAACGTGCTGCGCGGTTCCCGCGACACGCGCACGGTGAAACAACGCGCCGCCAACGCCGCCAGGCACCCCTCGGTCGCCGGAGCCGGGTAAATTAAAGTGTAACACGTTTTAAAGACAAGACAAGAAGCAATTAACTTGCACCGTCGATCCACACAGCCGTCGATCCACACAGCCGTCGATCCACACA
>RGWK01000382.1 GCA_010029775.1 Gammaproteobacteria bacterium | reverse complement strand
CGATCGCCGTCTTGCCGACGCCGGGTTCACCGATCAGCACGGGGTTGTTCTTGGTGCGACGCTGCAGCACCTGGATGGTGCGGCGAATCTCATCGTCGCGACCGATCACCGGGTCGAGCTTGCCGTCGGCAGCACGGCGCGTGAGATCGACCGTGTACTTCTCGAGAGCCTGACGACCCTCCTCGGCATTGGCGTCCTGCACCTTCTCGCCACCGCGAATCTCGTCGATAGCCCGATCGAGTGCAGCTCGCGCAAAGCCCGCATCCTTGAGCAGGCGGCCGAGCAGCGCCTTATCTTCGAAGGCGGCCACCACGAACCACTCGCTGGAGATGTACTGATCGCCTTTCTGCTGCGCGAGCTTGTCGGTCACGTTGAGCAGACGCTGCAGATCGTTGGAAATGTGCAGATCCCCGGGAGTGCCCTCGACTTTGGGCAGGCGATCGAGCACCGCTTGCAGGTCGCCGCGCAACTTCGTCACGTTGCCGCCCGCCTTGATCAGCAGCGGCTTGACCGATCCGCCCTGCTGGTCGATCAGTGCCAGCAGCACGTGGGCGGGCTCGATGATCTGATGGTCGCGACCCAAGGCGAGCGATTGCGCTTCGCCGAGTGCCTGTTTGAACCGTTCGGTGAATTTGTCCTGTCGCATGTTCGCCCCCCGGTGCAGCGGTGGCTATGACTACTGACCCCTATGGTTAGGGCGCAGCCCGCGCTTTCAAGGGGCTAGAGCACCTATGGCTCAGTGGACCTGCGGCTCAGTGAACCTGCGACTCCGCGAACATCACAAGACCGATGCCAACGCCGATCCAGACGATCTGCAGCGCACTTGCGCGCAGGTCCGTGCGCCGATGCAGGCTCGGAATGAGGTCGGCCACCGCGACATACAGCAGGCTCGCGGCCGCGACAGCGAGCGCATACGGCACCCATTGCAGCGCCGCGCCGAGTGCCCACCAGCCGACAAGCCCACCCAGCACAGCAGTGAGGCTCGAGAGCACGTTCCACAGCAGCGCCTTGCGTCGGCTGAATCCGGCATGCAGCAGCACTGCGAAATTGCCGACTTCCTGCGGGATTTCGTGGGCCATGATCGCCAGGGCCGTCACCACACCGAGATGAAAATCGGTGAGAAACGCCGCTGCGATCAGGATGCCGTCAATGAAATTGTGCACCCCGTCGCCCACCATCGTGAGCCAACCGGATGCCTCGCGGCGATGATGCTCATGAGTATGCGCATCTTCGACCGCTTCGGTATGACAGTGCCGCCAGAGCAGGAACTTCTCGAGCAGGAAGAACAGCGCAATCCCTGCGAGCAGCGCTACGCCGACCTCGTGAACCTTGAACGGCCCCGCCCCGCCCATCGCGTGCGGCACGAGCGCGAGCAGCGCTGTGGCGAGCAAGGTGCCGGTCGCAAAACTGACCATCTGTGGCATGGCGCGATCGCGCCGAGCCTGCGGTAGCCAGAGGAACACCGCCGCGAGCAGCGCACTCAGGACACCGCTCAAGAGCGTAAAGAGCAGGATGGCAGCGAGCGTGGACATCAGCGTTATATTCTAACGCTCGGACGCCACAGCAGGGCGACCATTCGACCCGTCTGTCGGTCACGTCGATGGGAAAAGAACCGCACCGGATCGGCCACGGTGCACTCCTCGCCACCACTGATCGCGCGGACGCCGAGTCGCTCGAGCCGGCGGCGTGCGAGCCCGGGTAAATCGCATTGCCAGCGCCCCCGTGGGTTTAGCGTGAACGCGCCGGGCGGGTCGCCGGCCTGCAGGAAGGCCTCCCGTACCTCCTCACCCACCTCGAAATGCGCCGGGCCGATGCAGGGCCCAAGCCAGGCGTGCAGACCCGCCGGTTCCGTCTGCATCGCTTCGACCGTGGCCTCCAGCACCCCGGCCGCCAACCCCCGCCAACCGGCATGGGCCGCGCCGAGCACCGCGCCTTCGGCGCTGCAGAGCAGCACTGGCAGGCAATCGGCGACCTGGATGGCGAGAACCACGT
>RGWK01000381.1 GCA_010029775.1 Gammaproteobacteria bacterium | reverse complement strand
AGCACGCCCACATCGAGTGCCTGTCGGGCGAGCAATTCGCCAACAGCTGCACCGGCGCCACCGGCAATCACGTTCTCCTCGAGCGTCACGAGCAGTTCATGCTGTGCAGCGAGCTCGAGAACCATGGCCTCGTCGAGCGGTTTGACGAAGCGCATGTTGACGACCGTAGCATCGATGATGTCGGCGAGTTCATGCGCGGTCTCGAGCAAGGTGCCGAACGCCAACAGCGCGATGCCCGAGCCCTTTCGCTGCAACTCGGCACGGCCGATCGGCAGACTGCGTGGCCAGAGGGGCAGGGTAGAGCCCTCTTCGGTGGGCAGGGCGGGCGCAACGCGCGCGCCGCCGCCGATGGCCGCAGCGCGCGGATAACGGATGGCGCAGGGCAGACCCGATTCGATGCCCGTGCGCAGCATTGCGCGCAGTTCGTCCGCATCGCCCGGTGTCATCACCGTCATGCCTGGGATGCAGCGCAGGAATGACAGATCCAAGCTGCCGTTGTGCGTGGCGCCATCCGGGCCGACAAGGCCTGCGCGATCGACGGCAAAGGTCACCGGCAGGTTTTGCAGGCAGACATCGTGCACGATCTGATCGTAGGCGCGCTGCATGAACGTGGAGTAGATAGCGACCACCGGCCGCAAACCCTGGGTCGCAAGCCCTGCCGCGAACGTGACGGCGTGCTGCTCGGCGATACCGACGTCGAAATAGCGATCCGGGTACGCCTTGGCGAAGGCGACAAGACCCGAACCCTCGCGCATCGCCGGAGTCACTACCACGATCCGCGGATCGTGCGCCGCGAGCTCGCACAGCCACTCGCCGAAAATTTGCGTGTAGGTCGGTGCGGCGGGTTTAGCGGGCGGCAGGCCGAGCGCGGGGTCGAAGGGCGTGACGCCGTGATACTTGATCGGTTCGGCCTCGGCACGTGCGTAGCCCTTACCCTTCACGGTCCTCACGTGCAGCAATTTCGGACCCGGCCGGCCGCGCATGGCGCGCAGCTCGTGCAGCAGTGTGCCGAGGTCGTGTCCATCGATGGGGCCGCGATACGCGAACCCGAGCGCGTTGAAAAAGCCGTCGACATCGCTGACCGGGTCGAGCCCGCGTCGAGTCAGGTACGCCGATAGTGCGCCCACGTTTTCCGAGATCGACATGCCGTTGTCGTTGAGCACGACGAGTACATCTTCATCGAGCGCGCCAGCGTGTTCCAAGGCCTCAAAGGCGAGACCCGCAGTCATCGAGCCATCACCGATGATGGCGACGGCCTTGGCTGCACTGCCTTGTCGGCGTGCTGCGACCGCCATACCGAGCGCGGCGCTGATGGACGTGCTGGAGTGACCCGCACCGAACGTGTCGTAGGCACTCTCGTCCCGGCGAAGGAATCCCGAGATTCCTGGGCGCTTGCGGATCTGGGCAAGCGCGGATCGGCGTCCCGTGAGTATCTTGTGCGGGTAGCACTGGTGCCCCACATCCCACACGAGCAGATCGGTCGGCGTGTCGTAGACGTGATGTAGCGCCACGCTCAGTTCAACGGTGCCGAGGCCCGCTGCGAGGTGCCCGCCGGCAGCAGCGATGGTCTGCAACAGGCAGTCGCGCAGTTCGGCGGCAACCTGTGGCAGTTGTGAATCGTCGAGACGGCGCAAATCGGCGGGGGAGTCGATGTGCTCGAGGAGCGTGTGAGAGGTGGCGTTCACGGGCGGCTGGCTCCTTGTCGATTGGCGAGGCTCCACCGCCAGAAGCGTTCGCTCGGCAGTGGCAGCACCATCAGTACGTGTTCGAGCACGGCGAGGGCGGCGAGGGTGGTGAGGATGCCGTAGCCGGCGCCGGCAAAGCCCGAGTCTGCCTGCAGCGCTTGGCTGCCGAGCCACCAGACAATCAGGCTGCCCAGTGCGATGGAGAAAGGAAACAGCAGATTCATCCGCCGGTGCTGCATGTAGCGCAGCAGATGGGTCAGATGTTGCGGTAAGAATGCTTCGCCGAGGTTGCGCACGCCGAGAAACAGGTTGAGCTT
>RGWK01000039.1 GCA_010029775.1 Gammaproteobacteria bacterium | reverse complement strand
GCCTCGGCCGAGTGAAGTCGCCGCTCAGTCGCTGAGCGGCACCACTCGACCACCCTTCATCACGAACTCAACGGTCTTCAGTGCCGTCACGTCGGTGAGCGGGTTACCCGGCACGGCGATCAGATCAGCCGCCATCCCAGGACGCAGCGCGCCGACTTCCTTGGCGAGCCCCAGCAGCTCAGCGGCGTTGGTCGTCGCAGCGACGATCGCGGTCGCAGGCGTCATGCCGTGCTTGACCATCAGCTCGAACTCATCGGCATTGCGCCCGTGCTTGGACACGCCCGCATCGGTGCCGAAAGCGATCTTCACACCCGCGGGCACGGCCTTCTCCAGCGCCTTGCCGGTAACCTCGAGCCGCCACAGCACCTTCTCGAGCACCGCCGGCGGATAGGCGTTGGGATCCTTGGCGAGTCGCTCGCGATAACCGTTGACGGTCGACAGGGTCGATACGTAGTAAGCACCACTCTGCTTGAAGAGGCGCAGCGTCTCTTCGTTCGGCATCGTGCCGTGCTCGATGGAATCAGCTCCTGCCGCGAGCGCCACATTGATGCCTTCCGTGCCATGGGCATGCACGGCTACCTTCTTGCCGTGCAGGTGGGCGGTCTCGACGACTGCCCGCGCTTCGTCGGCAAACATCTGCTGCCCGAGCCCCGCGCCGATGCGACTGTTCACACCACCTGTAGTCGCAATTTTGATGACATCGACCCCGCGCCGCACCTGACGGCGCACCGCCTCGCGACAACTGTCCGCTCCATCACAAAGATTGTCCTGATTGACGGCCGACTGCAGCCCTTCGGCAAGGCTCAACGTGCCGTCCATGTGGCCGGAGGTGACCGAGATCGCACGCCCCGCATCGATGATGCGCGGCCCCATGACCCAACCGTTCTCGACGGCATCACGCAGGGCCAGTGTTGCACCCCGACCGTCACCCAAATTACGCACCGTGGTGAACCCTGCACGCAGCGTTTTCATGCCGTTCCACTGGGCTCGCAGCGCATCGAGTGCAGGGCTCGAGGTCACCGACTCGATCAACGCGGCCTGACCGCCTGAATCCGAGTCGAGATGCACATGACTGTCGATGAGCCCGGGCAACACGAACCGATTGCCGAGGTCGATCACGCGCGCCCCGGCCGGGCCACTCTGGCGACCCTCCAGCACGGCACTGATGCGGCCGTTCTCGATGACGATGCTGGTGACGCCACGCGGCGCCTTGCCGGGCTCGGCCAGCACCCGATCGGCCTGCACCACGATAGCGGAGCTCGCTGCCGCGGCAGAGGACTGCGCGCTCGCCGTGGGCGCGAGGACACCGAGCGTCGCGACAATAATCGTCGCGAAAAGATTTGTGAAGGCGATGGCGAAGCGATAGCAGTGCATGGCGCGCAACATGAAGATCTCCGAAAATCTGCTCTGAACGATGATGGCCCAGCATACGCAGTACACTACGGGCTGCAAGAGTCGTGGCTGGCTGTACAGCCAAAGGTGATCATGCTTAAGGCAATCCTGCTGATGTCGCAGCAACGCGACGCGCGCCTGTTCCCCCTGTTCATGCTGTGTTCTGTGCTGACCGCTTGCGGCGGCGGTGGCGGAGGCGGCTCCTCGACACCCACGCCTCCCGGAGCACCGACCCTAGGCAGCGCCACGGCCGGCAACGGCAGCATTACGGTCAGCTTCACGCCGCCAAGCTCGAGCGGCAGCTCGCCGATCGTCGATTACGTCGCGACCTGCACGGCAAGTGGCAGCAGCCGCTCGCAGACCGGCACAACGAGTCCCATCACCGTAACGGGACTCACCAACGGCACCACTTACAGTTGCTCGGTCACGGCGACCAACTCCTCCGGTGCGGGCAGCGCCTCAGCGAGCGCCAGCGCGACGCCGCTCGGAGTGCCCGGCGCACCCACCATCGGCACTGCGACGGCGGGCAACGCCAGCGCCTCGATCGCCTTTACGCCTCCCGCTTCCAACGGGGGCTCGGCCATCACGGGCTATACCGCCTCGTGCACGGGTGGCGGCGCTACGCGCACGGCGACGGGTGCAACGAGCCCCATCAGCGTGACCGGACTCACCAACGGCACGGCCTACAACTGCTCCGTGACAGCGAGCAACGCCCTTGGCAGCAGCACGGCCTCGGGCCAGGTGCAGGTGACACCCACAGCCGGCGGCACGAGTTACAACACGGACGGCGTGCTCTGCACCTACTCGGTGGCAGAGTTCAATAGTTCACCATCGGTCAACGCGACGGCCAGTGCGCTGTGGAGCTGTAATCCAACCCGCGCGGTCGTGGCGAACGCCATTCCCAATCATGCGGTGGGTACGTTTCCGAACGCGAACAACCCCAACACGATTCGCACGCAGTCGATCAGTGCGACGTTTCCGCTGCGCCCCGCGATCGCCAATGCCAACGGCACCAATGCCATGGTGCCAGGCTACGCCATCAACGGCGTGAAGTTCGAACCGGGCACAGGCGGCACCTGCGATGGCGCATCACCGCCCAACTGCAGCTTCGTGGGGGGCACCGGCGCGTGGCGCATGGAGGCGCTTGCACCCTCGTCGTTCAATTTCGGTACCGACGAGAACAACGCGCACGTGCAGCCGACCGGCGAGTACCACTACCACGGCCTGCCGACCGGACTGATCACCAAACTTGGCAAGGGCACGGCGATGACACTCGTCGGCTGGTCGATGGACGGCTTCCCGATCTACGCCCGCTATGGGTACACGAGCGCCAACGATGCAAGCTCAGCCATCAAGGAGCTCACCTCGAGCTGGCGAATCAAGGCAACTCCGGACACCGGTCGCCCCGCGACCTCGTTGTATCCGATGGGATCTTTCCTGCAGGACTACGAGTACGTCGCAGGACTCGGTGACCTTGACCAGTGCAACGGTCGCACCGGCGTCACGCCTGAGTTCCCGAATGGCATCTACTATTACGTCATCACCAGCACGTTTCCGTTCGTGCACCGTTGCCTGCGCGGATCAACTTCATCGGGCGGTTGAGCATGGCGGGGCTGCAGCCTTCACTGTGGCGTCCAACATGGCGTCGTACTGGGCAGGTCACGCTGGCTGCCCTCCTGTCGCTGCTGCTTGCGCCACCGCTTGCCGCGCATCTGATGGAGCACCAGCAGGGCACGCTGAACCTTCGCGAGCAGCGCGGCTATCTGGTGCTGTCCATTCCGGTGAGCGCGCTCGTCGGCGTCGACGACAATCGTGATCGCCGAGTCGATGAGCGTGAGTTGCAACGTCATGCTGCCGCGATCGAGCGACAACTGCGTGTCGGGGTGCAGATCAGCGACGGTTCGAAACCCGTCCGTCTCGATGGGCTACTCGTCAATCTTTCGCCCGACGAACAGCATCGCGAGGGTCCGGCGACCCATCTCGTTATGCTCGCAGTCGCTCTCTTCGAGTCTGCGCCGCGCAACCCAAGCATCGAGATTGGCCTCTTCGGTCGCCTTCCCGCCGAGCGTCGCTATCGCTTCACGGCAACGCGGCCTGGGTTGGATGGGGTGAATGAAGAGAGCACCCTGATCATTACGCCGGCTATTCGACGCCAAAAATTGTTCGCTTCCGCGAACCCGTCGATCAAATACTGAAACCACCGAGTTTCGTCTCGAGATACTCCTCCAGACCCTCGCGGGCACCCTCGCGACCCACGCCACTGTGCTTCATGCCCCCGAACGGGGCGGCGGCACTCGTCGGGTTGATGTCGTTGATGCCGACGATGCCGAAGTGCAAGCCCTCGAACATGCGCATCGCACGCGACAGGTTTTGCGTGTAGACATAGGCCGCGAGGCCGTAGTGCGTGTCGTTGGCCATCGCGAGGGCCTGCTGTTCGGTGTCGAACAGAATCACGGGCGCCACCGGACCGAAGGTCTCCTCGCGATAAATACGCATCTCCGGCGTCACGTCCGCGAGCAATGTCGGCGCGTAGAAAAAGCCGTGCTGCAACGCTCCCTCGGTCAGTCGCCGGCCTCCCGCCAACAGCGTGGCGCCGCGAGCCACGGCGTCCTGCACCTGGCCATCGACCTTGTCGAGCGCCCGCTGGCTGAAGAGCGGCCCCACGGTACTCGCGTCCTCCATGCCATCGCCCGCTCGCTGCGCCTCAACTCGCTTACGCAGCGTGTCGAGAAATGGCTCTGCAATGCTGCGCTGCACGAAGATACGGTTCGGACTGATGCAGGCCTGTCCGGTGTTCAAAAACTTCACCGCTGCAGCGCCCTTGGCCGCATGCACCGGGTCTGCGTCTTCGAAAACGATAAACGGCGCGTGGCCGCCGAGTTCGAGCGACACACGCTTGAACTGTGCGGCAGCGGACTGATAGAGCGCCCGACCGACCTCAGTCGATCCAGTGAAACTCAACTTGCGCACGCGCGGGTCGGTGCAGAACACCTCGCCCACAGGTGCCGGATCGCGGGCAGTCACGAGATTCGCTACGCCCGCCGGGATCCCAGCCTCCTCGAGGATGCGAAACACGGCCATGGCACACAGCGGTGTGCTTTCGGCCGGCTTGAGCACGATGGTACAACCGGCGGCCAGAGCAGGCGCCACCTTGCGGGTAATCATGGAGACCGGGTAGTTCCAAGGTGTAATTGCGCAGACAACACCTACGGGCTCACGCCGCACCCAAAATCTTTGATCTGCGCGCGCCGAGGGAATGCTCTCGCCATAGACGCGCTTTGCCTCCTCGGCAAACCACAGCAGGAAGTCCGCTGCATAGCGCACCTCGGCAAGTGCCATCCGCAGCGGCTTGCCTTGCTCGGCGGTCATCAATCGCGCGAGCTCGTCGCGCTTTGCCAGCATCAGCTCGTACGCCCGATACAGCTTAGACGAGCGCTCATATGCCGTCGCCGCAGCCCAGCCCGGGAACGCGGCCACCGCCGCATTAATCGCTCGCCGCGCATCTGCAGCATCGCCGTCGGGGACCTGCCCCAGCTCACTGCCGTTGGCGGGATTGAAGACCGCAAAACTTCGCTTCGACTGCGGCCACTGTCCGTTGATGTACATCGGGTCCAGAGCTCCTGCGCTTCAAGGGATAAAGGCGCGCAGTGCCTCGAGCAGTTCGTCGGGCTTCTCCGCCATGATGGCGTGACCCGCACCCTCGATCTGCACCACACGCACATGCTTCAAGGCGGCGACCATGTCTTGGGTCGCGCGCGGCGGAGTCATCACATCGCGCTTGCCGAGTACGAGCAGCACCGGCGAGTCAATGCTGCGACAGGCAGTCAGGCCGTTGGTGTAGGCGTTGCAGGCCATGAAGTCGGCGTGCATGACGCCGGGCCGCTGACGTTGCATGAGACGCCGATTCACGCCCGCCACCCAGAACCCAGGACCCGGATTGCCGGGATATTGCGCGAGAGCCGAATGCGACCAGAGATTAACCATGGCTTGTGCCGAGGGCTCATCGTCCCGCGTGGCTGTGAGCAACTCGTCGGCCACCCGCATGGGAAATGCCGTCCCCACGAGCGCCAACCGGCTGACGCGTTGCGGATGACGCGCCGCACATTCGAGCGCGATCAGCGAGCCCATGCTGTGTCCGACCAGCGCGGCTGAGGTGACTCCGGCGGCATCGAGAACGGCCACCACCCAATCGGCGAGCGCCTCGATGCTCGCGAGCGGCGCTCCGGCGGAACGACCATGGCCAGGCAGATCGACCGCGAGCACTGCGCGACCGTGGTGCGCGAGATAACGACTCTGCAAGGCCCACACGCTGTGATCGTGCTCGGCGCCGTGAAGGAACACGACCACCGGCAACGACGGGTCGAAAGGCTTGCCTCCGGTGTAGGCCCATGCTGAATGACCGTGGATGTCGAGTTGCAAGGCCATGCCCGCTCCGCGTTCAGAGTTTCTGCGAGGCGCGCAGTGCTTGCGCGAGATCGTCGATGAGATCAGCGGAATCTTCCAATCCGATCGACAGGCGAATGGTTCCAGGGCCAATGCCGGCCGCACGCAAGGCGGCATCATCGAGCCGGAAATGCGTCGTGCTCGCAGGATGAATGACGAGCGATTTGGCATCACCCACATTGGCGAGATGCGAAAAGAGCCGCAGCGTCTCGATGAACTTGCGTCCGGCAGGTCGCCCACCCTGGATCTCAAAGGTGAAGACGGCGCCACAACCCTTCGGCAACATCGTCTTTGCCAGCTGATGATCAGGGTGCGTGGGCAGTTCGGGATAGTTCACCGACGCCACCGCCTTGTGCTCGCAGAGGAAGCTGACGATCGCGCGGGTATTGGCGATGTGACGATCCATGCGCAGCGACAGTGTCTCGAGGCCCTGCAGCAACTGGAACGCAGTGAACGGCGCCATGCAGGCGCCGAAGTCCCTCAACCCTTCGCGGCGCGCACGCAGCAGAAACGCCGCCACCGTCGACTCTTCCTGAAAATCCATGCCGTGGAATCCGGCATAGGGCTCGGTGAGCTCGGGAAACCGGCCGGAACGCTCCCAATCGAAGGCCCCGCTGTCGACCAACAGACCTCCGATCGCGACGCCGTGGCCGCCGAGAAATTTCGTCGCCGAGTGGCACACCAGATCGGCGCCGTAGTCGAAGGGCCGCAGCAGATATGGCGTGGTGAACGTGCTATCCACCAGCAGCGGCAGACCCGCCGCGTGTGCGATCTCGGCAACGCCCGCGATGTCGAGGACATCGAGCCCCGGGTTGCCGAGCGTCTCGGCGAAGAGCACGCGGGTGTTCGGTCGGATCGCCGCGCGCCAGGCGGAGAGATCGCGTGGATCGACGAAACTGGTATCGATACCAAACCGACGCAGCGTGTAATCGAGCAGGTTGTGCGAACCACCGTACAGCGCGCGACTGGCGAGCACGTGGGAACCCGATCCCGCGAGCGTCGCAATAGCCAGGTGCAGCGCAGCCTGCCCACTGGCCGTGGCAATGGCGCCCACGCCGCCATCGAGCGCCGCGATGCGCTCTTCGAGTACGGCCGTGGTCGGGTTGGAGATGCGCGAGTAGACATGGCCCGCGCGCTCCATGTTGAAAAGCGCGGCGGCGTGATCGGTATCACGGAACACGTAGGCCGCCGTCTGGAAGATCGGCGTGGCCCGTGCACCGGTAGTCGGATCCGGCTGCTGGCCGGCGTGGAGACTGAGCGTGTCGAAGCCTGGGCTGCGTGGCGGTGCCAAGGGTGACTCCGGGTTGAATTCACGAGGTGCGAAGCGGAAGCATACCGTGTCATTGCGCTCGCTGCTGCGCAGGCCAACAGGCGCCTTTCCGTGATGACGCTCGCGCCAGTACCATTGCCGCACAGGCTGCGGCTCGCGGCTGTTACCGCTTCGGAGATCCAGATGTTCGGAATTACGCCCTCTGCGCGCCTGCGTCCCTCACCGTTCTTCGAGGCGACCCTTGCCGAGGGCGTCACGGCCTTCACGACCTACAATCACATGCTCATGCCCACGGCCTTCGGCGACCCGGAAGCCGAATACTGGCGACTGCTTCGGGGCGTCAGCCAATGGGACGTCGCCGTCGAGCGGCAGGTGCAACTCAAGGGGCCCGATGCCGGTCGGCTCGCGCAGATTCTCGCTCCGAGAGACCTCAGCCGGCAGCAGGCGGGACAAGGCAAGTACGTGCCGCTCTGCAATCACGAGGGCGTGCTGATCAATGATCCCATCTGTCTGAAATTGGCCGATGATCTGTACTGGCTGTCGATCGCGGACTCGAACATCTGGTTCTGGGCCGGGTCGATCGCCGCCGAACGTCGCCTGCGCGTCGAGGTGAGCGAACCCGACGTCTCGCCGATGGCTCTGCAGGGGCCGAAGGCCGAGGACGTGGTGGCGAGTGTTTGCGGCGATTGGGTCCGCAGCCTCAAGTATTTCTGGTTCCGCGAGACCACGATCGACGGCATCCCGGTGCTCGTGCAACGCTCTGGCTGGTCCAAACAAGGCGGCTTCGAGATCTATCTGCGCGATGGCACACAAGGCAGTCGCCTGTGGGCGATTTTCAAGGAAGCCGGGCGGCCGTACGACATTGGACCCGGAGGCCCCAACTGGTGCGAGCGCGTGGAGTCCGGTCTGATTTCCTATGGTGGCGACACCGATGGCACGACCAATCCGTTCGAAGTCCGCATGGGGCAATACGTCAACCTCGATGTGCCCGACGACACCATTGGGATCGCCGCCTTGCGCCGCATCGCCGCCGAAGGTCCGCGACGGCACACGCTCGGCCTCGTGCTCGATGCAGGCGATCCCGTTCGCCCAGGGTTCCTGTGGAATGCGCTGTATCGCGATGGCCGCAAGGTCGGCGATCTGACCAACTGCATTTTCTCTTACCGACTGCGCAAGAACATTGGCTTTGCCCTACTCTCGCGCGAGTGCCGTGTGGGCGATCGGATCGAAGCGCAGATCGCAGGCACACTGCAGCCCGGCACACTGACCGAACTGCCCTTCATCGCGCCTTGAAGCGGAGACCCTCACCATGACTGCCATCGATTCACCGCGAGTCCTCATCACTGCGGGGGCCTCTGGCATCGGCCGCGTGATCGCTCAGGCGTTTGCAATGCAGGGCGCTCAGGTCTGGGTCACCGATGTGGACGAGCAGGCGCTGGCCGCCTGCCCAGCGACGTGGCAACGCGAGCGCGTGGACGTCGCCGATCCTGTGGCCATGAAAGCACTGTTCACTCGCATCGAGCAGAACTGGCGCGGCCTCGACACCTTGTGCGCCAACGCTGGCGTTGCCGGCGCCACCGCGCTGCTCGAGGATCAGGACTACACGGCATTTCAGCAGTGCCTCGCCGTGACGCTCGGTGGCGCGGTACTCGCGGCCCAGGGCGCACTGCCGATGATGAAGCGTGCCCGACGGGGCTGCATCGTTTTTACCGGTTCGACCTCGGGACAGTTCGGCACGCCGCTGCGCGCGCCCTATGTCGCTGCGAAATGGGCCGTCAACGGGCTGATGAAAACCGTCGCCATGGAAGCAGGTCCGTTCGGCATTCGCGCCAACGTGATTGCGCCGGGTTGCGTCGAGGGACCGCGCATCGAGCGCGTTATCGAACGGGAAGCCGCCGCCAAGGGCACGACTGCGGCGCAGGTTCGCGCGGCCTACGAGGCCGGCACATCGCTACGCACCTTCGTCACGGCAGACGATGTAGCGGCGATGGCGGTGTTTCTTGCCTCGCCCGCGGGCGAGCGGATTTCGGGACAAGTGATCACACTCGACGGACACACTGAGAATCCGGACCCTAAGGTCTGAGCGCAGTCGACTCAGGCGTGCGGCAGATTGCCAAAATCCTCGACCATGAAACTGGCCTCGGCTTCCGCGACCACGCTGTCGTCATCGAGGCGCGTGAGCGTGGCTTCAAGCACTACCAGCCGTCCGCGACGCTGCTTTAAGCGACACACGGCCTGCACCGCGGTGCCGATCAGCAACGGCTGCCGATAACGGATCTCGCACTTCGCGGTGACGCCGCGGGCACCCTGCAGGAACAACCAGTTGCCCATGGCATCGTCGAGCACGCTGAAGACAATACCCCCGTGCGTCACCCGATCGAAGCCCATGTGGTGTTCGCCGGGTGTGAACTGCCCGATGCAGGCATTTGACTCGAGACGAAATGCGATCTGCAGGCCGTGCGGATTCTGCGGTCCGCAAACGAAACAGTGATCCGCGTCGCCGCGCGCGCGCTGCATCATTTCCGTCTAGCCTGGACGACGACTGCGTCGGCCGCGCGAAGCGCTCGCCTGTGCCGCCGACTCCTTGGGCGGCGGCAAGGTAACCACCTTGGCCAACTCGGGATTCGTAAAGCGTTTGTGCGGGATGGCCATCGCCTCGACGAAATGCGCCTGAAATCGCGGCTCGATCGCCGTCTCGATTTTCTCGACCCGACGCACGACATCCTCGATGACCGGGCGCGAACGCTCATCGAGCAACGCGATACGTGCGCCGGTGCCCGCGGCATTGCCGGCTGCGGCCACCGCAGAGAGATCACAATCGGGAATCATGCCAAGCACCATCGCGTACTTCGGATCGATATGCGCGCCGAACGCGCCGGCCAGCCGAATACGATCGACACGCTCGACACCGAGCTCTTCCATCAGCAGACGGACACCCGCATAGAGCGCCGCCTTGGCGAGCTGAATCGCGCGCACATCCGTCTGCGACACGGCCAAGGTAACAGCGCCACGATGCAGCACATACGAGAACGTGCGATCGCTCGGTACGATGCGATCGCTGCGTTCGGCGAGCGCGCCATCGACCACACCATCCTGATTGATGACACCAGAGAGATACATCTCCGCGATGACCTCGATGATTCCCGAACCGCACACGCCGGTCACACCGGTGGCGCGTGTCGCCTCGGCGAACCCGGGGTCATCGGACCACAGATCACAACCGATGACCTTGAATCGCGGTTCAAGAGTTGCGGGATCGATGCGCACGCGCTCGATCGCGCCGGGTGCTGCTCGCTGACCGCAGCTGATCTGCGCGCCCTCGAAGGCAGGTCCCGTGGGGCTGGAACAGGCGAGCAGGCGCTGGCGGTTACCGAGCACGATCTCGGCATTCGTGCCGACATCAACGAGCAAGGTCACGGCCTCGCCAAGATCCGGGCGCTCGGCGAGGATCATTCCCGCAGTGTCGGCACCCACATGTCCGGCAATGCAGGGCAGCACGTACACGCGTGCACCGGGATGCACCGCGATACCGAGCGAACCTGCGGTCTGCTCGACGGCCGAGTCGATGGCGAGTGCAAACGGTGCACCACCGAGTTCCGTCGGATCGAGCCCGAGCACCAAGTGATGCATGATCGGATTGCCCACCAGGGTCAGCTCGAGAATATCCTCCGCCGCCGTACCCGCCTCGCGTGCTACCTCTGCAGCGAGTGAGGAGAGGGCTTCACGGACCGCCGTCGTCATCTGTTCGGCGCCGCCGGGATTCATCATCGCGTACGACACGCGACTCATCAGATCTTCGCCAAAGCGGATCTGAGGATTCATCATGCCCGCCGAGGCCAGCACTTCACCCGTACCGAGATCGCACAGGTGCGCGGCGATCGTCGTCGAACCGATGTCCACCGCCATGCCGAGCGCGCGCTCGTGGAACCCCGGCCAGATACCGACGATCTGCCGCCCGCCATGGACAGCCACCGTTACTTTCCATTGACCGGCGCGCAGCGTCGTCTGCAACGCGCGCAGCGTGGCGAGGTCAATACCAAGATCGTTCAGCTGCCACTCGCGCGCCAGCGCATCACGCAGCCGGCGCAGGTCGCCCGACGGATCGTGCATGTCGGGCTCGCGCACCTCGACGTAATGCAGGCGCAAGACCGGATTGAGCTCGATCTCGCGCACCTCCGCGGCCTTGCGGACCACTTGCCGATGCACCTGACTCGCCGGTGGCACATCCACGACGACGTCGCGACACACCTGGGCCTGGCAGGAGAGTCGCTGTCCGCTCTTTAAAACCTTGCGCCGCGAGCTGCGCGCTTCAACTTCACCGGGCGCCGAAACGCTGTCGGCTCCGGAACGAACGCCATGCTTGGCAAATTCGCCCTCGGCCACCACCACCTGGCAGCGACCACACAGCCCTCGCCCGCCACACACCGAATCGATATCGACACCGAGTTCGCGTGCCGCCTGCAGCAACGGCGTGCCCGTGGCAAATCGTCCGCGCTTGCCGGAAGGCAAAAAAACGACCAATGCGTCGGCATCGCTCACCGCGAAACTCCCATCAACCGGCCGCGCCGCCGCCCGGGGAACGACGTCGCAAACCGCCCTCACGCCGCCCACGCGCCGCCGGGTTGTCACCGGCCGCTCCCGGCGGTGGCGGCTCACGGAACTTGCGGATCCAGCGCGCACAGTCGGGGTCGTGACCCATCATGACATCGGCACCCATGCAGGCGCGCACGGTGTCGCCGTGCAGCGGGTTGGTGATCGCCGAGGTCATGCCCGAGGCAATCGCCATCGTCAGAAACGCGGCATTGATGCCATCGCGATTCGGCAAGCCGAAGCTGACATTGGACGCCCCACACGTGGTGTTCACCTGAAGTTCGTCGCGCAAGCGACGCACCAAACGCATCACCTGTACGCCGGCCTGATTGATCGCACCAATCGGCATGACAAGCGGATCGACGACGACGTCGCTGCGCGGGATGCCGTAATCGGCTGCGCGCTCGACGATCTTCTTGGCCACCGCAAAGCGCACGTCCGGATCCTCGGAAATGCCAGTCTCGTCGTTGGAGATCGCCACGACCGCGGCACCGTATTTTTTGACGAGCGGCAGCACCTGCTCAAGACGCTCCTCCTCGCCAGTGACGGAGTTCACCAGGGCCTTGCCCTTGTAGACCGAGAGGCCCGACTCGAGGGCTGCCACGATCGACGAGTCGATGGATAGCGGCACGTCCGTGATCGACTGCACGATCTGCACCGCACGGGCGAGGATCGCGGGCTCATCGGCGAGCGGGATGCCGGCGTTCACATCGAGCATGTGCGCGCCCGCCTCGACTTGCGCCCGGGCGTCGGACTCAACGCGAGTGAAATCGCCCGCCGCCATTTCGGCCGCGAGGATCTTGCGACCCGTCGGATTAATGCGCTCGCCGATGATGACGAACGGACGATTGAAGCCGATGACGACTTCCTTGGTTGCGGAACTGATGACGGTATCGGTCATGATGCCACCTTGTCGGCTGAGAGCTCGGAGCTCTGTGGAGAAACGTCTCGGGTCGGGTACCACGGCACGCGACCCGCCAGCACGCCAGCGCGATCGATCACTTCCGCGACCGTCTCTTCCTGGCGATAGGCCATCACATGCACACCATGCACGCCGCGCAGTCCATGGATTTCCTGGATGAGCTCGACGCAGATGTTGCGGCCCTCGCGCGCCTGATCCTGCGCACCACGCAATCGATTGATCAACGCATCAGGCACGTGTATTCCAGGCACGTTGGTGCGCATCCACTCGGCCGCCTTGGCCGAGCGCAGCGGACCCACGCCGATCAGCAGAAAGGCACGATCGAGCCCGCCGAGATCCTCGAGTTGCTGCAGAAACCTTCGCAACATGGGCACGTCGTAAACGTACTGCGTCTGGATGAACTGCGCGCCCGCCTCGATTTTTTTGAGCAGGCGCCGCGCCCGCCAATCGAAAGGCGGTGCACACGGATTTTCGGCTGCGCCGAGCATCACCCGCGGCGCGAGCGTGAGCTTGCGCCCACTCTGAAACCGCTGCTCATCGCGCAAGGTTCGCGCGATACCGAGCAGCGA
>RGWK01000380.1 GCA_010029775.1 Gammaproteobacteria bacterium | reverse complement strand
GCGCCTGGTCAAGCGCCGCCTCACCGGCGGCATCAAGGTCGTTCGGACCTGCTTCGCCCGGGAGCGCCGCCTCGCCGAGGCTGCTCATCGCTGGCCGAAGATCTCCATCATCAGCGCAATAAAGCGTGGAGCATTGGCATCAAAGGCGACGTCAGCGTTCGGCTCCTTGCCGCCGCGGTGGTGCGTATCAACAACGGTGCGACCAAGGGTCAGCGTGCCGGTGGTCTCAACCGCTACGTGGCAGCGCTTGGTGGTGATGATGTCTGGCTCCACCAACGCCGCAACGCAAAGCGCGTCGTGCACCGGCGCCGACTCTGGAACATCCATCTTCTGGCTGCTCTCGTAGCTGCCGATGCGTCGCTTGATCACGGTCTCGGTCGCCATACCTGCCGGAGTGCCGAGCTCGCCGAATGCCGCGCACTCCTTCGCCGTGACGAGCGCCTTGTGCGTGGCGTCGAGCGGCACCATGAGCACATCCTTAAAGCCGGCCTCAAAGACGCTCGCGGCGGCTTCGGCGTCGGCCCAGATGTTGAACTCCGCCGATGCAGTCATGTTCGGCACCTCGTGGCCGCCGCCCATGATGATCAGCTTCGGCACCCACTCAGCGAAGCGCGGCTCCTGAGCAACTGCTGCGGCAATATTGGTCAGCGGCCCGATCGGCATCAGCGTGATCGGCTGCGTGGCGTTTCGGTACGTCTCGATGAGGTACTCCACTGCGCGCTCAGAGGCTGGCTTACTCGCGCTGCGCGGAATATCGAGATAGGTGCCGTGTGGATCCTGCACGCTGTCGGCCTTGAAGAACCGCTCAGACGGCATCGCCTTGCGCACGAGTGGGCGTGGGAATCCAGCGTGCACAGGGATGTGCCCCTTGCCGATCAGCTCGAGCACGGAGAGGGAGTTCGTGGTGGTCGCATAAAGCGGCGCGTTGCCGAAGACCGTCGTTACCCCAATGAGATCAATCTCTGGGTGCAACGCCGCAAGCATCAACGCCACGGCGTCATCTGTTCCCGTATCGCAGTCAATGATCAGTCGATGCTTCTCAGTCATAGGGGGATTGTAGGGGCGGTGGCACGCCCCTGCGGCGCGTGATGCGCGACTGGTACGTCAGCGGTACGCGATTCTGATTCAGTATCCGCCGAGCCGACCCGCGGGCATCGCCCACGGCGGCCACAAAGGGAGGTCTAGGCGGATCATGAGTACCCCTCGTGTTCACTCAGCTCGACCGCGAATTGATGCCGCACTCGACGCACTCACTGATGGGGGACTTGCACTGATCTGCGGTAGTGCCGGATACGGCAAGAGTAGCGCCGTTGCGGCGTGGGGCATTCGCACTGATCGACCAATGCGCTGGCTTCGCGCGAGTCGCGACCTGAGTGATGCTCTTCACCTCGCGGCCGATGAGGATGATGGCGTTCGCCTACCACGACTCGCCCGAGCAGTTCGTCAACGGCAACCATCAAGCGTGTGTGCGTCGGCACTCCTTGCCGATCTCTCTGCACCACACAGTGAACTGATCCTGGTCATAGACGACGCGGATACTCTCGCCGAATCACCTGAGGGCCTCGCCTTTCTGCGAGCGCTCGCGGAGCGCGCACCGGACCGATCCCGCGTAGCCCTCATTGGGCGACGTGTGGCACAGCTTCGTCTGATCGCTGCGCGCGCAAAGCGTCAGGTGATGCACATCGGCGCCACCGCCCTCCGCGTCTCGCCACGACAAACACGTCAGATCGCCGAAGCGAAAGGTTGGAGCGGCGCACCAACGGCGCTTGAAGAGGCGAGACGCGCATCGGCCGGAAACGGGGGCATTCTCGCAACATGGCTCGATCAGATGCGCGAGGGCGGCGATCGTGCCGAACTCGACGAGTTCATTCGGCGCGATGTTGTCGGCGGTAGCGGGCCACTCCTCGCTCGACTCGCTCAGCCAGCCGGAGAGGAGCCAAGCCCTGAGTTGCTGCGCACCCTTTGGGAAGAGGGGCTCCTGATCGCCCCTGCCGAAGATGATGAGCTTG
>RGWK01000379.1 GCA_010029775.1 Gammaproteobacteria bacterium | reverse complement strand
CCGCTCGCGGTTCAATGCATCGAGCTGCTGGGCGAGTGCCCGCGCCTCCTCGGCCGAGTCGGTCAACAGGCAGCGCACGCCGAGACTCATATCGTCGAGTCTTCCGGCCGCGTTGAGCCGTGGACCGGCCGCGAAACCGAGATCTGCGGCAATGACCGCCTCGGGTCTTCGACCGCCCGCCTCGATGAGCGCCGTGATGCCGGGCGTGCAGCGTCCCGCGCGAATGCGCGCGAGACCCTGGGCGACGAGTCGCCGGTTGTTTTCATCGAACGGAACCACATCAGCCACGGTTCCGAGCGCGACGAGGTCGAGCCAAGTCGCGGGCGACGGCAAACGCTCATCGCCCAAAGCCCGATGCAAGGCGGCCATTACATAGAACGCTACGCCCACACCGGCAAGTGCCTTAGAACCGAAGGCCGATTGCGGCAGATTGGGATTGACGATGACGTTGGCGTGGGGCAGCTGCGCACCGGCCAGGTGATGATCCGTCACCAGCACGTCGAGACCACACCGACGCGCTTCACTGACACCGGCAAGGCTCGAGATCCCGTTATCGACGGTGATGAGCAGCGACGGCGAACGCTGGGTCGCGAGCGCCACGATCTCGGGCGTCAGGCCGTAGCCGAACTCGAATCGGTTCGGCACCAGAAAGTCGACCGATGCAAACCCGAAGGCGCGCAGCGCACGCACGATCAAAGCCGAACTCGTCGCACCGTCGGCATCGTAGTCACCGATCACCAGGATGCGTCCCGCTCGGTGCTGCAGCAGCAGGGCGACGGCCGCATCGACGCCCTCGAGCGTACTCACCGGCAACAAGCGTTCCAATCCGCGCCCGAGTTGATGGGTTTGCTCGATGCCGCGCGCCGCATAAGCGCGAGCGAGCACCGGTGCGCAGTGAGCGAGCGCAGAAATCTTTGCCGCCGTGGCCTCGCGGCGTATCACGCGCAGATTCATGCGGCGCCCTCGGCGAGGGCTGTCAGTACATCCCGCTCCGGGCGCCAGAACCGCCACGCATCGCCAGTGGCCAGCGTCACGCAACGATCATTACCGACGATCGACACGCACTGCAGTGTGCCTGCGCGCACCGCCTCGAGCGCGGGCCCGACCCACGCAGCATCGAGCGCGACGAGCCCTTGGGCGGCAGAGGGCAGGATCACGCACACGGCGCCGCCTGCCCCCGCAGCGTGGGAGGCCGCATCTTGTGACGCCGCGACCGCATCAGCAGTCGGCACGGAAAGCAAAGTTGTCGCATCGCGCGGCAACGTCTTCGCGTGGATACCACTCAACTGGGCGAATGCGGCCACCCAGGCATCATCCGCGTAGAGCGCCGCCCAGCCTTGGGGCGCCGTGCTGTGCGGGAGCTGATTGCGAGGCCCTTGGCCGCCGCCCCACAACCACAGGGTGCTGATACGCCGCTCGTTTTGCGACTCGCGAACATGATTAAGCGGCAACTCGTGCAGCCACAGGTCGATCTCGGTCATGAGTTGACGCAAGCGTCGACTGCCCGGTCCACTTGGCAAGCCCTCATCGAGCGTTCCGCCGAGCAAGCGGGCAGGCTCAACGGTCTCGGCGCCGTCGGCCTCGAGGCCGTGCAGCAGAAAACCATGGGGCTCGATCGGCTGCAGCACAAGTCCCTCCGCCCCAAACATCGCCACGAACTCGCGTGCGAGCTCCTGTGATTCGGTGGGCGTGAGCGTCAGCGCAGCCGTCATCGGCACATGCACGGTCTTCATGCCGGCGAGCAAATGCAACGGCGTGACGAGCCACGGCGAACCCTCGGCACTCCGCTCCCCCGCCGCAGCGGCAACGACAGCGGCGGGATCCGCCAGCGCGATGTCGTCTCGACCCTCGCGTCGCGCCAACCAATCGCGCCAACCGCCGCGCAACGATCGCGCGGGGCCGAAACGCGCCCGACTCAAGACGGCGCGGGCCTGTGGCGACTCACCCTCTGCCTCGCGCAGGAAAAAATCAGCCAAGATGATCACGAGTTCGCGCACATCGCGTATGGTA
>RGWK01000378.1 GCA_010029775.1 Gammaproteobacteria bacterium | reverse complement strand
CGCGGGCGGCTTCCCCGAGATGTCGTAGACCACGCGGCTCACGCCCTTGACTTCATTGACGATGCGGCGCGAACAGACATCGAGCAATTCGTAGGGCAAGTGCGCCCAGTGGGCTGTCATGAAATCGATGGTCTCGACCGCGCGCAGCGCGATCACCGGGTCGTGACGACGGCCATCGCCGGTAACACCCACGCTCTTCACAGGCAGGAACACCGCGAAGGCCTGGCTCGTCTTGTCGTACCAACCTGCCTTCCGCAACTCTTCGATGAAAATATGATCGGCAAGTCGCAGCGTCTCGGCCGCTGCTTCAGTGACTTCGCCGAGAATGCGCACGCCGAGACCCGGTCCGGGGAACGGATGACGGTAGACCATCTCGTACGGCAGGCCGAGTTCAACGCCAATACGACGCACTTCGTCCTTGAAGAGCTCGCGAAGCGGCTCGACGAGCTTCAACTTCATGTGCGCCGGCAGCCCGCCTACGTTGTGATGGCTCTTGATGACATGCGCCTTGCCGGTCTTGCTGCCGGCGGATTCGATGACGTCAGGATAGATGGTGCCCTGCGCGAGGAACTCGACGTGCTCGCCGACTGCTGCACGACCATCGCCCGCGCCCGCCAACTTCTTGGCTTCCTC
Organism: Gammaproteobacteria bacterium; assembly: GCA_010029775.1. Taxonomy (GTDB): domain Bacteria; phylum Pseudomonadota; class Gammaproteobacteria; order Steroidobacterales; family Steroidobacteraceae; genus UBA964. The sequence continues at coordinate 1,377 of RGWK01000378.1, read as the reverse complement.
ATCGAACACCTCGACGAAAAGGCGTCCGATGATCTTGCGCTTGACTTCCGGGTCACTCACACCCTTGAGTTCACCGAAGAAGCGCTCGGCGGCATTCACCCGGATGACCTTCACGCCGAGGTTTCGGGCAAAGATATCCATGACAGCGTCACCCTCACGGTGACGCAGCAACCCATGATCAACGAACACGCAGACGAGTTGATCACCGATGGCCTTGTGCAGCAGCGCCGCAACCACCGAGGAGTCGACTCCTCCCGAGAGTCCAAGCAGCACACGCCCCTGACCCACCTGTGCGCGAACCCGGGCGATGGCATCCTCGATGATGTTCCCAGGGTTCCAGCTCGCCGCGCAGCCGCAGATCTCCTGCAGGAAGCGCTGATAGATGCGCGTGCCCTGCTTGGTGTGGGTGACTTCGGGATGGAACTGCAGCGCAAAGAAACGCCGCGTCTCATCGGCCATGCCACCGATCGGCAAATCAGGCGTCGAGGCGATCGCCTTGAAGCCAGGCGGCAATTCGACCACGCGATCGCCGTGACTCATCCAGACATCGAGCAGACCGTGGCCTTGCTCGTTGACGCGATCTTCGATCCCCTGCAGCAACGCGGAGTGGCCGCGCGCCCGAATCTCGGCATAACCGAACTCGTGGACCGCACCGGGTTCGACGCGACCGCCAAGCTGCGCAGCCATGGTTTGCATGCCGTAGCAGATGCCGAGCACGGGCACGCCGAGGTTAAACACCGCCTCCGGCGCTGCGGGCGAACCCGCGACCGTCACCGACTCGGGACCACCTGAGAGGATGATGCCCTTCGCGCCAAAAGCGCGGACATCCGCTTCGCCCGCATCCCAAGGGTGGATCTCGCAGTACACACCGAGTTCGCGCACGCGGCGCGCGATGAGCTGCGTGTACTGTGAACCGAAGTCGAGGATCAGGATCCTGTCGGCGTGGATGTCGGCCGCGGCAATGCCACTCATGAGATGCGGTAGTTCGGCGCTTCTTTGGTGATGCTCACATCGTGCACGTGCGACTCGCGCACGCCCGCCGTGGTGATGCGCACGAACTGCGGACGGCTGCGCATCTGCGTGATGTCATGGCTACCTGTGTAGCCCATGGCTGCACGCAGACCACCGGCAAGCTGATGCAGGATGTGCAGGATACTGCCCTTGTAGGGCACGCGGCCCTCGATGCCCTCAGGCACGAGTTTCTCCAGTTCGGTGGTGGTGTCCTGAAAGTAGCGATCGCTCGAGCCATGCCGCTCGGCCATCGCGCCGAGCGAGCCCATGCCGCGATAGCTCTTGAAGCTCGCGCCTTGAAAGAGTTCGACGTCGCCCGGGGACTCTTCGGTGCCGGCGAACAGGCCGCCGATCATGACGCAGTGA
>RGWK01000377.1 GCA_010029775.1 Gammaproteobacteria bacterium | reverse complement strand
ACGATCAGCCAAATCATTGACGATGCAACCGGCCGAGCGGGTGAGTACGGTGCCGAGCAGAAAAATCACCAGAAGCTTGGGTTCGGGCAGACCGTCGCTGGCGAGCCAAAGCGCCCACAGCACCGGCCATAGCAGCAGCAGGATGCCGATAGGCCGATCGAGGCGCGTCAGCAGCACGTACTCGCGCAGCCGCCGCTGCAACCCGCTCATGATGGCGTACGACCCATCTGCGGCAGGAATACTTCGTACAGGTCGAACGGTGCGCCGGCTGCGGCGAACGCCGAGTGACGCACCCACAGCGGTTGCGGCGGCAGCGAGGCCATCTGCAGCGCGCGCGCCACGACGCCCGCATCGGCGGTCAGCAGTGCATAACGAAACGGCGCGCGGCTGATATCCGCGCGCGTGGCGAGTGCTTCGCCTAGCGTCCGCTGACCGATGCAGGACAGCCAAGCCTGCGACTCGAGCGTGCTGCGCGGAATGCGCGTCTGAGCGAACAACCACGGTATGCCTGCAGCGCTCATCTCGATTTCGCGGACGTGCTCGCTGCCCACTGCAGTTTCCTGCAGCACCCTCATCGAGAAGCTGCTGCCGGCGGCCTCACGAATGCGCTGCGTAAGCAGACCTGGGGTCAGGAGCCAGGAGCGACGCTGGGCGTCACCCTCATAGCAATTGAGCGCGCGCGCATCGAGCCACATCGCCGATTCCGGCACGGCCGCAACCGACAGGGCGGGGACGTCAACCGATGCGGCCATATCTGTCATCCGTTCCGATCCAGCGCGAAGTGAGGGGCGCGATTCTATCCGGATATTCGCGCAGCAGGACTTCAGCGGCGCGCTGCACCTCAGGCAGCAGGTCGGCATCGCGGGCGAGGTCCGCGACGCGCATCTGTGCGAGCCCGGTTTGTCGCGTGCCCAGCAGTTCGCCGGGACCGCGCAGTTCGAGGTCGCGTTGGGCGATGACGAAGCCGTCGTTGGATTCGCGGATCGCGTTCAGTCGAGCGCGCGAAAGCATGCCGAGCGGGGCGCGGTAGAGCAGCACGCAACTGCTCTCATGGGCGCCGCGGCCCACCCGCCCACGCAACTGGTGCAGCTGTGCAAGACCCATGCGCTCGGCATTCTCGATGACCATCAGTGTGGCGTTCGGCACATCGACGCCGACTTCGATCACCGTAGTCGCCACCAGCAGCTGGATCTGGCCTGCCTTGAATTCGAGCATGGTGCGATCTTTCTGTGCGGGTGGCATACGCCCGTGTACCAGTCCGACGCGCAGATGCGGCAGGGCCTCAGCGAGCGCAGCGGCGGTTTCCTCGGCCGCTTGATGGCGCAACTCCTCGGATTCTTCGATCAGCGGGCAGACCCAGTACCTCGGCCAGACGCATGCGTTGCTGCACGCCGAAGCGGTGCTGTTCATCGACGATCACGAGCGCGAGGTCGGCAAACTGCATGCCTTCCTGAAACAGCGCATGGGTTCCGACCACGAGCCGCGCCGTGCCCTGGGCGACAAGCTCCAGTGCACTGCGTCGCGTACGTGCCGGTTGGGAGCCGCTAACCAGAATCACCTCGATACCAAGCGGCGCGAACCATGCGGCAAGATTTCTTTGATGCTGCTCGGCGAGGAGTTCCGTTGGCGCCATCAACGCGGCTTGATATCCGCTGCCGATGGCTCGTGCCGCCGCTGCCGCGGCAACGGCTGTCTTGCCGCAACCGACGTCGCCTTGCACGAGGCGCACCATGGGCCGATCGCGACTGAGATCCTGCGCAATGTCTGCGAGCGCACGGCGCTGCGCGCCGGTCAGTGCGTACGGCAGAGCTGCAATGAATCGGTTCTCGAGATCGGCGGCATCCGGCAACGGCCAGGCCGGATCCGCCGTCGCAGTTTCGCGCAGTCGCCGCATCACCACCTGATGGGTCAGCAGCTCCTCGAAGGCGAGGCGACGTTGCGCAGGGTGACGACCCGCCTCGAGTTCTTCGAGCTCGACATCCACGGGTGGTCGGTGCACCTGACGCAGCG
>RGWK01000376.1 GCA_010029775.1 Gammaproteobacteria bacterium | reverse complement strand
GAGCCCAAGCAGCGGGTCTCGCGGCAGCGCGGCGGAGCGAGAGGTTGGTGCAGACGAAGCGCTCATGGCTGAATCGTAGCGGCGAACTCTGGCACGATGGCGCCATGACATCTGAGACGGCTCCAGCGGGCACCCCGCCAACACGCCCACCAGAGGGGGCGGTCCTCGCGGCACCAGTCACCCGTGGGCAGGTCGCGCGGGTCGGACTCCTCCTCGTCGTTACCTTCTTGGTGGGCGCGCTGTTGTTGCGCATGCAGGCGGACCGCATTCGACCGCTCGACCTGCCACTTCCAGCCGGATGGTCGGCAGTGAGCGCCGACACCGTGCTGGCAGGCATCTCACCGCAGAGCGCCGTTCGCGCGGCGCGCTCGGCCGATGCGCCCGTTGGCGCAACGCCACGGGTGCGCCTCATTACGCTCAGTAGCGGCGGCACAGATGCGCCAGATCTGAAGGGAACCTTCTGGCTGATCGTCACCGATGACGTTCGCCCATCCGGGGAAATTCCTGTAGGTGATGCCACGGATGTGATTCGGGCATACGTGCTGATCGATCAAGCTGGTCGCGTCGCACTTGCCGTTGAACGCGGGTTTGCCGACACCGATCCAACGCTCCCGCCAGACTGATCAACGCGAACATCCACGCGAACATCAACGCGAGCTAAATCTCGAAGCGATCCCCTTCGAGCACCGCAACGATCTCACCAGCAAACTCCGTCGCCGCAGCGCGAACCGCTTCGGTTGGATCAACCTCTGCACCAAAGTGTGTGAGCAGCAGTTTTGCCGCGCCGGCAGACGCTGCCGCCTTGCCTGCGCCGTACGCTGTGACATGCGTGTCGCCTTCGCGCCACTCCGCGGCACCGCCCGCTGCCTCGCAGAGCAGTGTGTCACCAGGGCGCGCGATCGCTGCAAGGTCTTCCCAATGCGAGACGTCGCCCGAGTAGGTCAATCCAGGCTGATCCCGCAATGCAACGCGCAGTGCGTACGACTCACCAGTGTGACGAACGCGTGCGCTCTGCATCCTTAGATCACCAACAGAAACAACGCGTCCACCGCCGAGTGGTGGCAGTGCGGCGTCACTCCGCCACGTCGAGAACGCAAATGGCTGCAACGCCTCGTGTGCGCCAGCAGCCTGCTCTTCTGGTGTTCGATCATCGAGCAGCGCAGCAAGCCGAGCAGCTAGGCCGCTTGGACTAATTACGGAGACGTTGCGCGCATCGTTCCCCATCTTGTTGCCGTGCACGAGCGCATGTCGGAGTGCTGCAAGGTCAACCCAGTGATCGGGATGCAGATGCGAGATCGCTACTGCGCTGATCTGCGGAAGCGCGCTGATGCCAATACGTGCAGCGAGTGGCGCGTACGTGCCGTGACCAAGATCCAGTACTACCGAAGTTGCACCGTGCTGAACGAGGTATCCAGAGGCGCGCGAACCATCGTGCGTGCGATACGCGCCCGCTGAACCGAGAACAGTCAGCGTTAGCGAGTTGGAATCGGCCACTGCTCACCTGCGGATTTCCAGCGCTTCGTTGCAAGCTCCTCAAAGCCCGCTTCGAGAAGTAGGTCACGCGCGCGATCAAAATTCATGGCAAACCAGTCAGGCTGATGTGCGTCGGAACCGGTGACGATGTATTCACCGCCCAGCTCGCGATACCGGTGCACCGCTTGTGGCAGCGGATACGGGATGCCGGTGCGCTGTCGCCAGCCTGAGGTATTGATCTCGAGCGCAGTCCCGGTCTCAATGAGCGCCTTCAGCACCGGCTCGTACAGATCTGGAGCCGCCTCGAATGCCGGCGTGTCGATATGTGGATGCACATACTTCCGCACGTAGTCCATGTGGCCAACGATGTCGAAGAGGCCGCTCTCGATGCCTGCCTGCACCTCGGCGAAGTACGGCGCGGTGTCGTGCACGTCGTGCCCCGCCCAGTTCGCCGCAAGCGATCGCTTAAACGGCGAGTCGATCCCCGGATGCACGCTCCCAATCGTGAGGTCGAACCGGTTGGCGCGGAGGTGTTCG
>RGWK01000375.1 GCA_010029775.1 Gammaproteobacteria bacterium | reverse complement strand
GGCGCGCCCAATGAAATCAACGACGGTGTAGCCGGCTGGCGCAAGGGTGCTCGCCTCGACGCCATCAATGCGACCAACGTAGCCAACGATATGACTGATGAGCGTTCCGTACGGGTAGACGCGACGGGCTTCGACAACGGTCTCAACGCCAGGAAGGCTGGCGCGCTCTTCGTTGATCAGCCGCGCCGCGCGTTCGTTCACGTTGTTCGCGATGCGGATTGGTTCCCACAACGATCCGGTACTACGATCAAGCAGGGTGATGATGCGCACAGGATCAATGTTTAAGATCTCTCCGAGCGTCTTCACCACCTGCGCGCGAATGGTGAGCGAGAGATCGCCCGGTCGAATTTGCACCGCGTAGACCGCAATGTTCTTCGCCAGCACGCGCCCGCTGCGATCCAGCACCAACCCGCGCGCTGGCGTAATGAGCTCTTCAACAATGCGGTGTCCACGCGCCACTGCGGTCGTTGTGCCCGACGATGTTGTCGCGCCAAGCTGTGTGAGGAGTAGGCGCCCGCCGAGTCCGCCAGATGTCAGCAGTACGACCAGTGCAGCGGAGAAGAATCGGAGTGGTCGTCGTCGGCGAACCTCTCGGTCACTCACCCCGCCGCCACCCGGATACATCTGAGGGGTCGTCATGTTTGTCCCTACGTGCGGAGCGATTGGTCGAGCTGATAGCCCCTGCGTCGGCGTTGTCCTAGCGCCGCCAGTGCGCCGCCAACCAGCAGATTCACGACGAGCGCGGAGGCGTTCTCCCCGACGCGGCCGCTCCCGCCGCCACTCAGTACGAGGATCGTCGCGCTGCTCGCGGCCAGCCCAAGGATGAGCGCGGCGAGTCGCTTCGGTAGATGGGCATCCCCTCCGCCGCGAATCTGGCTCGCAACCAGCACGCCAAGAATCATTCCAAGGCTGGTGAGCCCAAGCGGTCGCAGAAGCACCGTGTCGATCGTCAGCCCGGCGACCGTTGCGGCCACGAGCGCCAGCGTGCGTCGGTGAGGTGAAGCTGTAACAATCAGCAGCACGATCGGCAGATTGATCGAGCGCTCCAGACCCAGCTCAGGAAGGAGCCGCGCCTGAATAAGTGCGGCGAGCAGAATTCCGAGCACGTATCCGATGCGCTTGTTCATACCCTCAGGATACCCCCGCCGGCGCGCTGGCGCAGCACCCCGTCAAACGCCTGTTGTTCCACGTGAAACACGGCCTCTGGAACTCCTCGGTAGCCCCCTCCTGCTACGATAGGAGCGTGAACACCTCCACCCAGCACCCTGCCGGATCCCACGCGCCGATCATCGTGTGTGCGAACCAGAAGGGTGGGGTCGGCAAGACCACCACCGTGCTCAACCTCGCCGCCGAGCTCGCTCATGCAGGGCGTCGCGTACTCGTGGTTGACCTCGACCCGCAGCGAAACCTTACCAGCGGCCTCGGGTTTACCCTCCCAGAGGGTGCACCGACCGCCTATGACCTCCTGGTTGGACGCCGACCTGCCGTGGAGCTCGCCCAACCAACCTCCATCCCGAATCTCTCCCTCATCCCAGGATCGGCCGACCTGGCTGGGATTGACGTTGAGCTCGCCACAGGGGACGAGAGCGGCGAGCGCCAGCTGGCCATCGGCCTCCGCACCGCCGGTGATGCCGAGGTGATCCTCGTCGACACCCCGCCCTCGCTCGGCCTCGTCACCGTGAGCGCCCTCGCTATTGCGGATGGCGTGCTCGTTCCCGTGCAGTGCGAGTACTACGCCCTCGAGGGGCTCTCGCAGCTCATGGCCACCATTCGCCTCGTGCGTGAGCGCCTCAATCCGGCCCTGCAGGTGAACGGCCTCCTCTTGACCATGCTCGATCCCCGCACGAAACTGGGCAGCGACGTGGTGCGCGAGGTGGAGAGTCACTTTGGTGAGCTGGTCTACAAGGCCCGCGTGCCGCGTTCGGTACGCTTGGCCGAAGCGCCAAGCCACGGAATTGCCATTCGAAGCTACGCGCCTGGCACCTCGGGTGCCGAATCGTACGCACAGGC
>RGWK01000374.1 GCA_010029775.1 Gammaproteobacteria bacterium | reverse complement strand
GAGTCGCTTGCCATCGCGTGACCAGAGGGCTGCGCCATGACGCGACACGCCGTCGGTGAGACGGCGTTGGCTGCGGTCGGTGAGCGAGTACAGGTACAACTGGGCGTTTTCGTTGCCACCACGGTCGCGGGCGAAAACGAACGAGCCTGCTGCCGCGCCTGGCTGGGCGCGGGCGCTCGTGGCCGGCTCGGCATCGAAGGTCAGTTGTTCACGATCGGCACCGGGCGCGGCGACGCGGTGGATCTGCGCCACGTCCCCGAAGCGCGTGCTGATCAACGAGTGCGCCGAGAGTGCTGCGCTGCGGCGCGGCGGCTTGGGCCGTTGCCGGGTCTGCGCTGATCAGCACGAGGCTGGTCGCGAGCAGGGAAAGCAGGGGTCGAGCGATGTATCGGTAGGTCATGTCTGCTATGTTGCCCGACCTTGCAATTGTCTCCAATCCTGCTGCGGAGCTCGTGATGGCCGACCCTCGTCTGAAACGCAAACTCGAAGCCGGTGAGTTCATCGTGGCGCCCGGCGTGTTCGACATGATCTCGGCGATGTTGGCCGAGCGGGTTGGCTTCGATGCGGTCTACGCCTCAGGGTTTTGGCTCACCGCCTCGCATCTCGGTATTCCCGATGCGGGCCTCGCCACCTACACCGATATGCTCTCGCGCATTGCCAAGGTCGTCGAGAAGTCCTCGGCCCCGGTGATCGCCGATGCCGACACGGGTTTCGGTGGTCTGCTTAACGTGCAGCACACGGTGCGCGGTTACGAGCGTGCCCGACGCCCGCACGGGTCTCGGTTTCGAGGAGGCCGTGCGTCGTGGCGCGGCCTATGCCGAGGCGGGCGCGGATCTCGTGTTCGTCGAGTCGCTGCAGTCCGAGGAGGAGATGCGGCGCGCGTGCTCGCTGATTCGCGCGCCGATGATGGCGAACATGTCCGATGGCGGCAAAACGCCGATCCGACCGGCGAAGGAGCTGGCTTCGTTCGGGTATCGCCTCGCTATCTGGCCGGCGATGGCGGCTCTCTCGGCAAGTGCCGCGATCGAACGGGCGATGCTGAATCTCAAAGCCACGGGCACCAGTGTTTCGAGCGAGGTTCCCTTGTTCGGCTTCGACAACTTCTGTCGCATGGTCGGTTTCGAGGAGGTTTGGGCCTTCGAAGAAAAATGGAAGGATGTGCTCGGCAAATGATTCGCTACGCGCACGGCATCCACGCCATCGACACCGGTTACGTTCGGCCGGTCTTCGACGCCTCGCATCTGATCGTGCACGAGGGTCGCGCGGCCTTCGTCGATACGGGCGTATCGCACTCTGTGCCGTTGCTGCTCGCGGCGCTCGATGAACTCGCACTCGCGCCGACGGCCGTTGATTTCGTCTTTCTTACGCATGTGCATCTCGACCATGCGGGTGGGGCCGGTCAGCTGATGCAGGCGCTGCCAAATGCACAGGCCGTGCTGCATCCGCGCGGCGCGCCGCACATGATTGACCCGGGCAAGCTCATCGAAGCGTCGATTGCGGTCTACGGCGCCGAGGCGTACGCGCGCCTCTACGGCGAGATCCTGCCGATCGATGCCGCTCGAGTGGTGGCGACCACGCCGGGCCAGCAGTTTTCTCTCGCCGGACGCAGGCTTGAAATCCTGCACACCCCGGGCCATGCGCTGCACCATCAGGCCATCTTCGATCACCACTCACGCGGCGTGTTCACGGGCGACACCTTTGGTCTGTCCTACCGCGAGTTCGATGTCGATGGTCGTGCGCTGGCGCTGCCGACCACGACGCCGACGCAGTTCGATCCCGACCAGCTGATCGACTCGATACGACGCATCTTGGCCTTGCAGCCGCAGGCGGCGTATTTCACCCACTACGGCGAGGTGCGCGATCTCGAGCGGATTGGCGCTGATCTCGAGCGACAGATCGGCGAATACGTGCGCATCGCCCGCTGCCACGCGGCCCTGGACGCCGAGTCTGCGCGGCAGGCGATTCGCCGCGATCTCGGCGAGTTCCTTCGCGATGAAGTGCATCGTCATGG
>RGWK01000373.1 GCA_010029775.1 Gammaproteobacteria bacterium | reverse complement strand
CCCTGCGCCTCGCGCCGTGCCGCCACCACATGACAACTGCCGTAATCGCTGCAGCGTTGGCCCAAGCAGTTCTCGCGCGTCGAGGTGATCTTGGGCCACAGCGCATGGCCTTCGTTGAGCCCCGCGACTTCAGCAAGATCACCCGTGGCGGTGCTTGCCGCCCAGGTCTCGATGCGCGCTAGCAAAGGCTCGCGGCGCGCCACGCCCTCGAGTGCGCCCTGCGCGAGCTCGCGCTTCAGCCGATAGGTGCAGAGGTAATTGCTACGACCCTTTAAAAGCGCAATGCGCGCCGGCGCCCCAAGCGCCCCCGCAACGAGCGGCACATCCTTGGCGTAGAGCTGATCCTGCAGCGTCCGAGTGCCGGTCGACACCAACACCCGCGCGCCGGCAAGCAGCGCCGGCACAAGGTAGGCGAAGGTTTTTCCGGTGCCGGTACCCGCCTCGACGAGCAGCGGCCGTCGCTCCGCGAGCGACGTGGCCACGGCCTCGGCCATGCGGATCTGGGCGCGCCGCGGCACGAACCCCGGCAGGTGCCGCGCCAGCGGCCCCTCAGCGCCCAGGATGTCGTCGATCTGCTGCATGGGGGCGGCACGCTACCCCCTCGAGGGGAGCCTGTCGAGCCTTGAATTCATTATGTTTTTCCGAAGACTGCCGCATCGCGGCCGGCCCCGCCCGAGGGCGCCGCGCCGCCGCCTCAGGCGCTATAATCCCGCGCTTTCGATTACGACCCACCCTTCGGAGCCATGATGGCCACAGCCGCTCAAACCTTGCCGCCCTTGCCGGGAATCTCCAAACACGTCGCCGACTGGGTCGCGAGCGTTCGCGAACTCACCCAAGCCGATGCCGTGCACTGGTGCGAGGGGTCGCAAGCCGAATACGAGAGCCTGCTGGGCCAGCTGCAAGACTCCGGCGAGCTGCAGAAACTCAACGAAGCGCACTATCCGAACTGCTTCCTCGCCCGCTCGCACCCCTCGGACGTCGCGCGCGTCGAGCACCTCACCTTCGTGTGCACCACGAACCCCGAGGATGCCGGCCCCAACAACAACTGGATGGCCCCCACCGAGGCGCGCGCCAAGATGCGCGAGCTCTTCAAGGGTTGCATGAAGGGTCGCACGCTGTATGTCGTGCCCTATTGCATGGGCCCGATCGACTCGCCTTACTCGCGCTGCGGTGTTGAAATTACCGACAGTGCATACGTTGTCATCAACATGATGCTGATGACGCGCGCGGGCCGTCCGGCGCTCGAGCGCATCGCGCGCGAAGGCACGTTCGTGAAGGGCTTGCACTCCACGGGCGAACTCGACCCGAACCGCCGCTTCATCATGCACTTCCCCGAAGAACTCGCCATCGAGAGCTTCGGCAGCGGCTACGGCGGCAATGCGCTGCTTGGCAAGAAGTGCCACGCGCTGCGCATCGCGAGCTATCAGGCGCGCAACGAGGGCTGGCTCGCCGAGCACATGCTCATCGTCGGCCTCACGAGCCCGAAGGGTGAAACGCACTACGTCGCGGCCGCCTTCCCCTCGGCCTGCGGCAAGACCAATCTCGCGATGCTCATTCCGCCAGGCTCCATGCCGGGCTGGACCGTGACCACCGTGGGCGATGACATCGCTTGGCTGCACCCGGGGCCGGACGGTCGTCTGTACGCCATCAACCCTGAAGCCGGTTACTTCGGCGTCGTGCCGGGCACGAACCCGAAGACCAACCGCAACGCCTTCGAGATGATCCAGCGCGACACGCTCTTTACGAACGTGGCGCTCACGGCAGACAACCAGCCGTGGTGGGAAGGTCTCGAGAGCGGCACGCCGGTCACCGACTGGCAGGGCCGCCCCTACGATCCGGCCAACGGCCCGGCCGCTCAACCGAACTCCCGTTTCACGGTCTCGGCCAAGCGCAACCCGAAGTACGCCCCCGAGGCTGACAGCCCGCGTGGTGTGCCGATCTCGGCCATTATCTTTGGTGGTCGCCGTCGTGGCGTCGCGCCGCTCGTGTACGAAGCGCGCGACTGGAACCACGGCGTTCTG
>RGWK01000372.1 GCA_010029775.1 Gammaproteobacteria bacterium | reverse complement strand
ACACGAGCAGCGTCTGCTGCAACGCGCAACGGCGGCGCTGCGCGGCGTACCGGGTCTCAGAATCATCGGTGAGGCGGAGCGCAAAGGCGGCGTGATTTCCTTCCTGCTCGAGGGCGTTCATCCCCACGACCTCGGAACGATTCTCGATGCCGAAGGCGTGGCCATCCGCGCGGGCCATCACTGCGCCATGCCGGTCATGGAATTTTTTGATGTTCCGGCTACGGCGCGGGCTTCTTTCGGCTGCTACACCGACGACATCGACATTGAGCAACTGGTTAGCGCATTGGCGACGGCCCGCGAGGTGTTCGGCTGATGGATCTGAAAGACCTTTACCGCGACGTGATCCTCGATCACAACAAGCACCCGCGTAATGTCGGACGGCTCTGTCCCTGCGACACCTCCGCCGAGGGACACAATCCGCTCTGCGGCGATAGGCTCAGCCTGACGCTGCGTATCGAAGCCGAGCGAATTGCGGACATCCGCTTCGAGGGCAAGGGCTGCGCCATCTCGACGGCTTCCGCTTCGCTGATGTGCGAGGCCGTTAAAGGACACTCCATCGACGAGGTCGACGCTTTGCGGACGAATGTGCACCGAATGTTGACGGGTGCCGAGGAGCCCCCGCCGGCGATCGGCAAGCTCGCGGCGCTCGCGGGGGTGCGCGAGTACCCGGCGCGGGTCAAATGCGCGAGCCTCGCCTGGCACACGCTGCAGGCAGCACTGCAACACCGCGCGGTCGACAGCAGCACCGCCACCGTATCCACCGAATGAGTGACGGAATACCCGCATGCGCAGTCACGAAAACGAAGCCTTTACCCTGAGTCGCAACACCGCCGCCGTTATGGTCCCCTCGGGCGATGCGATCGAGTTGAAAGCGGGGCTCTCCGGCTTCATCACACAGGCCCTAGGCGGCAGTTTCACGTTGTACATCGAAGGCAATTTGTATCGCCTTGCCGGTGAAAACGCGGATGCGATCGGCAAACAGGTGTTGAAACCTCCCGAGCTGCCCCCGGGCGCCACCGAGGAGGACATCCGGGAGTTGGCGTGGCAGCAGATGCGCAGCTGCTACGACCCGGAGATTCCGATCAATATCGTCGAATTGGGACTCGTCTACGAGTGCGCCGTGCGAGCACAGGACAACGGCGAACGGATCGTGGCGGTGAAGATGACGCTCACAGCCCCCGGTTGCGGCATGGGCGATGTGCTGGTGCAGGACGTGAAGGAGAAAATCGAGATCATCCCCACGGTGGCCCTCGCCGAAGTCGAACTGGTGTTTGATCCGCCGTGGAACCAGTCGATGATGTCCGAGGCCGCGCGTTTGCAGACCGGGATGATGTGACGGCAGCGACGTCATGAACACCGACTGGCAGGACGCGGGATCGGCGGCCGCCCTCGTCGCCGGAGGGCGAGTCGATGTGGAAGTCGACGGTCTTTACGTGGCCATCGTGCGCTTTGAGGGTGAGCTTCGGGCGTTCGAGGATCGATGTACCCACGATGGCGAGTCGCTCGCTGAAGCCGAACTCGAGGGCGATCCGGCCACACCCTGCGGTGTAGTGGTCTGCCCGCGCCACGGTGCGCGGTTTTGTCTCAAAAGCGGTGCGGCACTGACGCCCCCTGCTTACGAAGCTCTCAGGATTTTCGCCGTGCGTGAGCAGGATGGCAGACTGCAAGTACGGTTGAGCGATACGGGCGCATGACGAGGCATACGCACGACGCACCGCGTATCACTCTGCTGCGTCATGGTCATGCCGTTGACCACTGTCCGTCGGGCGACTTCGAACGCGCACTCGATGATCGCGGCCAATCGGAAATCGAGCGGGCTGCGCTCGAATTGCAGGCCCTGCCCCGTTTGCCGACCCTGATCCTCGCGAGTCCCGCACGCCGCACTCGCGAAAGTGCGGCGGTGCTCCAGCGGATGTGGGCCCGCTGCGCGGCCTCAGGCAGTGACCCCGCGCCCGCGGTGCAAGTCGAGTTGCGGTTCGAGCCCAAGCTGTATTTGGCGAGTGCCGAGACCTTGCAAGCGATCATCGCGCTGCACGCGCC
>RGWK01000371.1 GCA_010029775.1 Gammaproteobacteria bacterium | reverse complement strand
CGCGGCTTCCCGATCCGGGAGTGGGTGAAGAAAGCAGGCGACCGGAACGAGGCGCTGGACTGTGCGGTTTATGGCTATGCGGCGATGCTGATCTACAGCCGACGGATGAACAAGGCGACGATGTGGCAGCAGTTGCGTGATCAGTTGGAAGGCGGGAAGAAACCAGCGCTAAGATCGACACAGCAGTCCGCTCCGGCGGCTGCTAGTGGCTTCGTGAGCAACTGGTAGCCGTGCGCATCCCAAGCGAGATCAGAGCGGGCGACACGATCCAGTGGCGCGATGTCGAGGGCGTGGACAACCTCGGCAATGTGATCAGCAGCGCTGCTTACACGCTGACCTATTACCTGCGGACCAACACTGCTACCGACGGTGCGGCGGTCGTCGGCACGGCCTACGGCACTGGATGGGAGTTCACGATCGCTGTGGCGACCAGCACAGCGTTCGATGCAGGGACATGGTTCTGGCAGGCTGTCGCGACCAAGACCGGCAGCACGATCACGCTTGGCAGTGGTCAGCTGACGGTGCTGCGATCGCTGAGCTACAGCGGCACGCCTGGTGCGGTTGATGGCCGTTCGCAGGCGCAGCAAGACCTTGATGCGGTGCAGACAGCGATCCGCGCGCTGGTGTCCGGCGGTGTGGTGCGGGAGTACACGATCGGCAGCCGGAGCTTGAAGAAGTATGAGCTGGCTGATCTGCTGCAGCTGGAGGCGAAGCTGAAGGCTGATGTGAAGCGTGAGCAGATGGCGGACTTGATAGCCAACGGGCTGGGCAACCCGCACAATCTGTTTGTGAGGTTCTGAGATGGGACTGAGAACGCGGCTATTCCGGGCGATGGGCTTCGAGCCGGTGCGGCCGCGGGGTCGGGCGTATCAGGGTGCGCGCGTCAGCCGGCTGACGGCGGACTGGGTGACAAGCGGCACCAGTGCCGATGCTGAGATCAAGTCGAGCTTCAAGGCACTGCGCAACCGTGCGCGGCAGCTGTGCCGTGACAACGACTACGCCAAGCAGGCACTGCGCGCGATCCAGAACAACGTGATCGGGCACGGCATCCGCCACCAGGGGCAGGTGCGGATGCTGCGCGGCGGCAAGCTGGACGAGGTGATCAATGGCCGCATCCATGAGCAATGGGAGCGGTGGATGCACAAGAGCCGCTGTGATGTGAGCGGCATCCTTGGCTTCCATGACATCGAGCGGCTGCTGATCCGCAGCATGGCCGAGTCGGGCGAGGTGTTCGTGCGGATGATCAAGCGGCCGTTCGGTGACAGCCGGGTGCCGTTTGCGCTGCAGGTGCTCGAGGCGGATTACCTGATCGATGACGATGTGCCCCAAGCGGCTGATGGCAACACGGTCAGGATGGGCATCGAGGTGGACCAGTACCTGCGGCCGCAGGCTTACCACTTCTACGCGAATCACCCTGGCGACACCTACGCGGGTAACGCGCGCACGACAGGCCGGCGCATCCGGGTGCCAGCTGATGAGGTGATCCATCTGTTCCTGCCGGAACGTCCTGGGCAAACCAGGGGCGTGACGTGGTTTGCGTCGGCGCTGATGCGGCTTCACATGCTGCAGGGTTATGAGGAAGCCGAGGTGGTGCGTGCTCGGGCGAGCAGCGCGCTGATGGGATTCATCACCAGCCCTGAGGGCGAGCTGATCGGTGATGCGGTCTATGAAGGCGAACGGGTGAGCGAGTTCCAGCCGGGCGTGTTCAAGTATCTGCAGCCGGGCGAGTCGGTGACGGTGCCGGATCTGAACAGCCCTGACGGGCAGCTGGAGCCGTTCACGCGGTCGATGCTGCGCGCTGTTGCTGCTGGCGTGGGCGTGAGCTTTGAGAGCATCAGCAAGAACTTTTCAGAGAGCAACTACAGCAGCAGCCGGCTGAGCCTGCTGGAGGAACGCGACACCTACCGAGTGCTGCAGCGATACATGATCGAGAACTTCCACCAGCAGGTGTTCGAGCAATGGCTCGACATGGCGGTGCTGAGTGGCGCGCTGAACCTGCCTGGCTACGAGAGCAACCCTGACCGCTACCGCGCCAGCCGGT
>RGWK01000038.1 GCA_010029775.1 Gammaproteobacteria bacterium | reverse complement strand
AACGGCGCATGGTCCATCGGCATGTCGTCGTGCATTGGCCCGCCAACGTTGCCGTGACGTGGCCCGCGATTCGGATCGCGATTACCGTGACGCGGGCCCTTGCCGCCCTGTCGCTGCCGGCCGCCACCGCCGCCACCCTGACCCCCGAGGTAACCGCCTCTCACAGGTGGCTGTCCAGAAATGCGGCCAGCTGCGAGCGCGACACGGCACCGACCTTCTGCGCCTCGACCGTCCCGTTCTTGAACAGGATTAGCGTCGGGATGCCACGGATGCCGAACTTGGGCGGCGTCTGCGGGTTTTCGTCGATGTTGAGCTTCGCGATGCGCACGCGATCGGCGTAGACGCCGGCGAGCTCATCGAGAATCGGGGCGATCATCTTGCAGGGACCGCACCACTCCGCCCAAAAATCGAGCAGAACAGGCTTATCGGATTTGAGAACGTCTTGTGCGAACGAAGCGTCGCTGGTGTTGATGATGTGAGGGCTGCTCACGCGGGTAAACCTCCGGTTGGAGTGGTACAGGACATGACAAAAAAATCGTTGGGGTTGGGAGTTTGCGCGCCCCGAGGCTGAACGCCGGTGTCCGAGGGGGCTGTCAAACGGTTACACTAGACCGTCTTGGGATTTTGGATTTTGCCTCTGGTGAGACCAGAATGGATGGAATTTTGTGTGGGGCGGTGCCGAACCAAGGGGGCAGAACGCCCTACTGGGCTGCTTTTGTAGCCAATTCCCGCGGCATTTGCAAGCGTCTCCCTGTTTTTAATTCGATGGATATCAATGTCTGACAACCACCTTTCCGATCTGACCTTCTCTGCCCTCGATCTCGCACCGTCCCTGATGCAGGGCATCGAAGAAGCCGGATTCACCCGCTGCACACCCATCCAGGCACAAACCTTGCCCTTTGCGCTCGCCGGACGAGACATCGCCGGCCAAGCCCAGACCGGCACGGGCAAGACTGCGGCCTTCCTGGTCGCCCTGTTCCAGAACCTGCTGGCCAAGTCGGCCCCCGCCACTCGGACGGCTACCGCTATCCGCGCACTTGTCATCGCCCCGACACGCGAACTGGCCGTGCAGATCCACCATGACGCACTGATCCTCGGTCGTCACACGGGTCTGCGCATTGCGGTGGTATTCGGCGGCGTCGACTACGAGAAGCAGCGCCGCGAACTCGAGGGCGGCGTCGACGTGCTGATCGGCACGCCGGGTCGCATCATCGACTATTACAAACAGCACGTCTTCGAACTGCGCGAAGCCCACGCTCTCGCAGCGCGTGCTCGAGCTCGCCTACGAGCACATGAACAACCCGGAACTGGTGCGCGTCGAGCCGGAGAAGATCACCGCCGATCGCGTGCGGCAGGTCATCTACTACCCGGCCATGGAAGAGAAGATGCCGCTGCTGGTTGGGCTGCTGCGCAAGATGGATCCGCATCGCACCATGGTGTTCGTCAACACCAAGCGCGTCGCCGAACGGCTCGAGGATGTGCTGCGGGCCAACGGCATCGACGCGCAGGCGCTCTCCGGTGACGTACCGCAAAAGAAACGCCTGCGATTCCTGCAGGATTTCCATGAGGGGAAACTCGCCGTATTGATCGCCACAGACGTGGCCTCGCGCGGCCTGCACATTCCCGAAGTGAGCCACGTCTTCAACTACGACCTGCCGCAGGACTGCGCCGACTACGTGCACCGTATCGGCCGCACCGCGCGCGCGGGAGCCGAGGGCGATGCCATCAGCTTTGCCTGCGAGGAATATGCCGTCGGCCTGCCGGACATCGAAAAATTCATTGGCCGCAAGATTCCCTACGAGCCGATCGCGGTCGACATGCTGGCCGAGCTCACCTGGCCGCCGCGCAGGCCATTCGAGGCACGCGGGGGTGCCGGTGGGCGCCGCGGTGGCGGTGGTGGCGGGTCGCGAGGCGGCGGTCACGGTGGCGGCGGGTCGCGCAGCGGTGGTCACGGTGGCGGCCGCAGTGGCGGCTCACGCGGTGGCGGCCGTCGCAGCGGTGGCGGCGGCCCGCGCAGTTGATCACCCGAGCGATCTAGAGACCGTCGAGCAACTCGCTCACGCCATCGATCGATTCGAACTCCTCGTGTGCGTGTGGATCGCGCGAGGAGTCGGGGCGGCGCACGCCGTACACATGGCCGATGCCCGCACGGATCGCCGCGTGCAACACGGCGGCACTGTCATCGGCAAAGAGGCTCCGCTGCGGATCGAAACCCACAGTAGCCTGCGCCGTCTGCCAGAACCGCGGATCTTCCTTCGGCGCGCCGAACCCGTGTGACGTGTAGGCAGAATCGAGGTAATCGAGCACGCCGGTCTGCCGATGCTTGATCTGCAGGATCGCCGGGTGCGAGTTGGTGAGCAGCACGAGGCGCTTGCCCGACTCACGAATCCGCTCGAGAAAACCTCGAGCCCCGGGCAACCACGCCACCCGCGCCGCTTCTTCGTTGTGCACGGCTTCGATATCGATCCCGAGTTCGCGACTCCAGTAATCGATCGAATACCACTCGAGAGTCCCGGCTACGCGGCGAAACCGCGGCGCGAGCTGCGCATGGGTCTCCGCCAGCGAGAGGCCGTGGCGTTCGGCAAAGATCTCCGGCACCCGGCCGAGCCAGATGTAGTTGTCGAACGCGAGGTCGAGCAAGGTGCCGTCGAGATCGAGCAGCACGGTATCGATGGCGCTCCAGTCAGGACGCGCCGCAGCAGGGAGATCCATGCGTCTATGATAGCGGGGATGAGCCCTGCCCCGGTTGCCGATCTGCATTTGCACAGCCTGCACTCCGACGGCGTGCTTGCCCCGGCTGCCCTGATGCGGCTGGCGGCAGAGCGCGGCGTCGAACGTGCCGCACTGACCGACCACGACACGCTCGAGGGTTGCGCCGAGGCGGCCAGCGCCGCGCTCGCGGTCGGTCTGCGATTCACGGCGGGAGTGGAAGTCACGGCGAGCTGGAATGCCCAGACCGTGCACATCATCGGCCTACAGCCGAGGCTCGATGATGGTGCGCTGCAGGCGCACCTGGCTGCCATTCGCGAGCAACGCCGGCAGCGGCTGCTCGACATCGGCGAGCGACTCGAGCATCGCACGCGCGGCGCGCGCAAGCCGGTGCCGGGCCGGACGCTTGCCACCCTCGCCTGTGCGAGCTCGCCCGTGCCGACCCGCTTGCATCTGGCGCGAGCGCTCGTCGAGGCCGGCTTCAGTGCGGATGTGGGCGCAGCCTTCGACGAGTGGCTGGGTCACGGCAAACCCGGGTATCTCGCCGAGCACTGGCCCTCGCTCGAGGCCACCCTCGCCGTGCTGCGCAGCGCCGGGGCCGAGGTGGTGCTGGCGCATCCGCATCGCTACCGGCTCTCCTCAGGCGCGCTACGACGCCTGCTCGAGGAATTCACTGCGCAGGGTGGCTGCGCACTCGAGGTCGGCGTCGCCGGCATCAGCCCGAATGATCTCGATCGGCTGGCCACGCTCGCACGCCGCTATGGTCTTGCCGCGTCGACGGGCTCGGATTTTCATGATCCGGCCGTGCCGTGGAATCCGCCCGGACGCTTCGCTAAGCTACCGGCCGATCTTGAGACGGTGGCGGCTCGACTGCGATGACCGGTGACGACGACGAAGACAAGGTGAACCGCGAGCTGTTCCGCAATGTCGAGAAGCTGCGGCAGTTGCGCATCGAACATCGCGATCTCGACGAGATCATCACCCGTTTGTCGATGGACATCCACGTCGACGAGATCCAGATCAAGCGCCTGAAGAAACGCAAACTGATGCTCAAGGACCAGATCGAGCGCTACGGCAGTTCGCTGATCCCCGATCTGAACGCCTGAGGACTCACACATGGATCCACGCAACCTCGCCTCATCCGACCTGCTCGCCGAACTGTTGAGCAGCGACGGCCTCAACGAGGTTTTGGCGGTGCTCATTGCCATCGCCGTAGCGGTGCTCGCCGGACGGATCGTAAGAGCGTCCTTTAAGCGGCGCATGCAGAACCCG
Organism: Gammaproteobacteria bacterium; assembly: GCA_010029775.1. Taxonomy (GTDB): domain Bacteria; phylum Pseudomonadota; class Gammaproteobacteria; order Steroidobacterales; family Steroidobacteraceae; genus UBA964. Next base: position 9,274 of record RGWK01000038.1, on the reverse strand, counting down.
GCCGAGAGCCTCTCCGCGCGTGTGGTCGAAACACTGGTGATCGCTGCGCCTTATGTGGTGGCAGCCGGCGCGACCGCCATCGCGCTCGCCATCGTGCGTCGCTACGACATGAGCGACAACGTGCTCGAGCTCGCGCTGCGCCTCGTCGTGGCGCTCGGTGCGGTTCGTCTCGGCATCTATGCCACGCGCCTGCTCGTGGGCAACGACAGCTGGGTCGCCAAGTCCGAAAGCGGCCTGACGTTCCTGCTGTGGCTTTTTCTCGGCTTCGAGTTGCTCGGCTGGTTTGACTGGCTCGAGCAGATCCTCGACACCATCGACCTGCTGCCTGGCAAATCGGTCTTCAGCCTCTGGACGCTGCTGAAGAGCCTGGTCGTGATCACTGCCTTCGTGTTGATCATGACGCTACTCTCGAAAGCCATCGAACGGCGCGTGATGACCCTCGAGTCATTGGCGCCGTCGGTGCGAGTCGGCATCGCGAAATTTACCAACTTCCTGCTCATCAGCCTCGGTATCCTGCTCGGCATCAACGCAGCAGGCGTCGATCTGACGGCGCTGACCGTGCTCACCGGCGCGATCGTCTTTGGCCTCGGCTTCGGCATCCGCGATATCACCGCGAATTTCGTCAGCGGCTTCGTGCTGCTGATGGACAAGTCCATCAAGCCAGGCGATGTGATCAGCTTCACGCAGCACACCGGCACCACCTCGGAGAATTTCGGTTGGGTGCAGGAACTGCGCGGCCGCTACGTCGTGGTGCGCGATCGCGACGGCGTCGAATCGCTCGTGCCCAACCAAAACCTCATCACCACCTCGGTGATCAACTGGAGCTACTCGGATCAGCGAGTACGCCTGCGGTTGCCGGTGATGATCAGTTACGACGATGACCCGGAGCTCGCATTGCAACTGCTGGTCAAGGCTGCGAGCGATCACCCACGCATCCTGCGGGACCCCGAACCGGTCTCGCGGCTGCTGGCCTTCGAGAACTACGGCATCCGCCTCGAGGCGCGCTTCTGGATCCGCGATCCGATGAACGGCGTCAACAATGTGCGCTCGGACGTCAATCGACGCATCTGGAAGCTGTTCAAGGAAGCGGGCATCAAGATTCCCGTGGCGCAACAGGAAGTCCGCGTGCTCGGACCCGTGGGCGATCATGCCGATCCGCGCGGGTAGCCTGCTCATCCCCGACAGCGATCTGTCGATCGCGTTCATCAAGTCGGGCGGTCCCGGCGGCCAGAACGTCAACAAGGTCTCGAGCGCTGTGCAATTGCGCTTCGATCTAGCGGGTTGCGCCCTCCTCGATGAGCGGGTCAAGACACGCTTACGCAGGCTCGCAGGCCGGCGCCTGACGGACGAAGGCGCCGTACTGCTCATCGCACGGGGTGAACGCAGTCAGGAGCAGAATCGTCGCGATGCCGAGGCGCGCCTCGCGGCGCTGATCGAAGCGGCACTCGTCGAACCGAAACTGCGTCGACCAACCCGCCCGACGCGGGCCTCAAAGCAGCGCCGCCTCGAACACAAGACTCGCCGTGGCTCGATCAAGCGCGCTCGCGGCAGACCCGCGGGCGAGGATTGAGCCCGCGAGGATTGATCAGGCCTCGGCCTGCGTGACCTGCAGAATGCTGTGACGGATCTGCTCGGAGAGCACGAATTCGGCGTCCGCCGCGACCCGCGCGAGCACCTCGTCGAACTCGAGCAGCCCGGTGGCGCCGGTGCGGATCACGCGCCTCGACAACAGCAGCGCGATGAACTGATCGAACAGCGCCCGATCCGAGAACTCGGGCGAATTGAAGCCGTAGAGCATGGTGATGCGCTGCGCCGTCAACTGGCAGCGCTCGGCCAATGCCTTGGCCGTCAGCACTCCGGAACCGGCATGGGTGAGCGTGGCGATGGCGAGGTAGTAGCGCTCGATCGTCTGCACCGTCGATTGCGCCAGCAGCGACAACTGCACAGCACGCGGCGAATTCGTCGGCGGTCGACGCCATGCTGCCGCACCCTCCACGCGTTCGAGCACACCGAGCTCTCCCAAGGTCTGGAGCGTGCGCGCCACGACGTCGGCCAGCTCCTGCTCGCTCCACTTCAGGAACAACTCCTCGGCGACATACGGGTACACCCGCCAGGCGAGGCGCTGAATGTCTTCGGTACCGACCACGGCGTTGCCGATGAAGGCACAGGCGATCAACGATGGTAAGGCGAACAGGTGCAGCACGTTGTTGCGGTAGTAGGTCATCAACACCGCCATCTCCGCCTCGACACGCACGATGTCGCCGAGCTTGTGGGACTGGCGCTGCAGCAGCTTCAAGCTCTCGCCATAGGCGATGACGCTCTGCCCATCGTCCGCGGCAATCGTCACCCGCGCGTCGTAGGCAGTCAGTCGTAGTAGCGCGAGGTAGAGATCGATTTGCCGCGCGAGCTCGCTCGCGTCCATCGCTTGGCGCGGCGTGGCCAGCAGCGTGACGGCGAGCAGATTCACGGGCGTCACTGCCGCGGCGGCGTTGATGTTGCGCATGATGCGACCGGCGAGCTCATCGACCACCGGCGCCACCCACGGCGCACGCGCCTCGTCGTCGAGCTTGCGCTCGCGCCAGTCGGCGCAATGTCGCGCGAGTACATCCTCGAGTTGGATCGGTTCGCCGAGATTGACATGCACGCGGCCGAAGTTCTCGCGCAGCACGCGCAGGGCGCGCAGCAGATCGCCGATGCTCTCCTTGCGCTTGGGCTGACCCGACAGCTCGCCGACGTAGGTGTTCGCTTCGACGATGCGCTCGTAACCGAAATACACCGGCAGGAACACCACCTCGCGGCGCGGATCACGCAAATAGCTGCGCACCGTCATGGAGATCATGCCGGTTTTCGGCTGCAGCAACCGGCCCGTGCGTGAGCGGCCGCCTTCGACGAAATACTCGATCGAGTGGCCGCGCCCCATGATGATGGCGAGATACTTCATGAACACGGCGGTGTACAGCGCATTGCCCGCGAAGCTGCGGCGAATGAAGAACGCACCGCCCTTGCGCAGGAAGCGTCCCACGACCGGAATGTTGAGATTGATGCCGGCGGCGATGTGCGGCACGGCATAGCCCTGCTTGTAGATCACGTAGGACAGCAGCAGATAGTCCATGTGACTGCGGTGACAGGGCACGAAGACGATCTCGCGATCCTGCGCGATGTTGCGCAGCGTCTCAGCGTGACTGAAGGTCACGCCATCGTAGAGGCGATTCCACAGGCGACCGAGGAAACCCTCCATGAAGGTGATGAAGGCGTGCGAGTAGTTGGCCGCGATTTCCTCGGCATAGCCTCGCGCCGTCAGCAGCGCCTTGCGTCGCGGCACCTGTCGCGAACGCATCTCGGCAAGCACTGCGGCCCGCACTGCGCGGGTACGCAGCACACGATTGACGATGGTTCGCCGGTGCGACATGTCCGGACCGATGCGCGCCGCGCGTTGGCGGCGGAACGTCGCGCGCTGGGTGCGCGCGAGTCGCGCCGCGAGACTCGGCGCATCGAGCGTCGGCTCAAGCAGACTGCGCAAGCTCACCGGCGTGCCCACCTCGAGCATCGTGAAGCGGCCGTTCAGCAGCACCTGTAGGAACTTGCGCACCGGCCCGCCGAGCACCCAGTTCTCGACCAGCAGCAATCGCAACCAGGAGCCTTCCTTTTGCGGCGCCCTCCCCCAATACACCGCCACAGGCACGAGGCGCACATCGAGGGTGGGATCGGCCTGCACGGCCTCGAGCAGGCGAACCAGCTCCGCGGGCGGTCGACGATCGATGCGCGGATCGAACCAGCCACGAGCGCGCAGCAGCGGGAAAGCGGCGCGCACGGCACTCGCCTCGCGACCCACCAGCCGACCGGAGGGTCTCGGCAAGCCGTGGCGCGCGCAGAAGTTCTCGAGCACCGCGAGGTCGGTGACACTGCGCCGCTCGAGCACGTAACACACGGGCGAGCCCGGCACGGCACCGATGCTGCCCGGCGCCGACTCGGGCCTAACCTCGGGCTTGACCCACAACGCCAGCAGACGACGCAGCACGCCGTACATGACGCTCAACGCAGAAACTCGTCGAACCACGCCACGATGCGTGGCAGTGAGGCCTGCAAGCGATGGTCGTCATCGACCACGTGCAGGGTGGCGTGTTGCGCGCGCGCGAGGGCAATGCCCTTCTCAACCGGCACCACCTCGTCGCGCCAGCCGTGCACGATCATCGTCGGGCACGCAGCCATCTCGGGCAGGACGGGCAAGCCCGGCAGATCGACCGCAGGCGCCATCAGAAAGAGCCGCGATGCTGCCACGCGGCGTGAGGCAGCCGCAGCGAGGAACGCCCCGAGGCTCGAACCCACGAGCACGGGAGCGGCGGGCAGAGACGCACAGGCGAGGAGCAGCTTCTCGAGGCGCGCCTCGACCGTGTCGATGCCACGATAGTCGATGGACTCAACCGCGTAGCCAAGCTCGCGGGCCCGCGCGGCGAGCGCGACGATCTTGCTGCCCCACGGCTCGGCATCCTTGCCATGTGAAAAAACGACACAACGGTTCGACACCGCCAACACCCCCGATAGCCTGCGGCCGCAAGCCGCAGGCCGAAGTGTACCTCTGCAGAACGCCCGCGGTTCGCCTAGCATCACCCCTCTCATGAGCACGAGCGCAGACACGGCAGGCTGGGAGTTCTGGATCGATCGGGGCGCGTGACCCGGGATTGACGGCCGCGCTGTCCATCCTGCGTGACGCCGGAATCAACCCCGATGCGCCGGATGCAATCCGCGCGGTGAAGGTCGGCACGACCGTAGTCACCAACGCCTTGCTCGAGCGGCGCGGCAGTCGAGTGCTCTGGGTGACGACTCGGGGCTTCGCCGATGCGCTGGTGATCGGCAACCAGTCGCGCCCAGATATCTTTGACTGCGACATCCGACGACCTCCGCCACTGCATGCCGAGGTGCTGGAGCTCGACGAGCGCGTCTCGGCTACGGGCGAGGTGCTGCAGGCACCGGATGCCGCGCGCACCCAGGCCGATCTGCGCGCAGCCCGCGAGCGCGGCTGCGATGCCGTCGCCGTTGTGCTGATGCACGGCTGGCGATATACCGCGCATGAGCGCGAGGTGGCGCAGTGGGCGCGGGAACTCGGCTTCGCGAGCGTCGTCACCTCTCACGAACTGCTGCCGCTGCCGCGCTTCGTGAGCCGCGGCGAGAGCACGGTGTTCGACGCCTACCTCGATACGCGTCTGCGCGAATACGTCGAGGCGCTCGCCGAGCAACTCGCCGCAGCAGCAGGCGGCGCGCCGCTGCAGTTCATGCAAAGCTCGGGCGGGCTTACCGATTGCCAAGGTTTTCGTGCGCTCGGCAGCGTGCTGTCCGGGCCGGCTGGCGGCTTGATCGGGCTGGCGCAGGTCGGGCAACGGGCAGGTCTCACACGACTGATCGGCTTCGACATGGGCGGCACCTCCACCGACGTGTCGGTGTTCGATGAGGGATTTGCGCGGCGCTTCGAGCATGTGGTGCAGGGGCACCGGATCGCCACGCCCATGCTCGATGTACACACCATTGCAGCCGGTGGCGGCTCGATCCTTCGACGTGAGTTCGCGCGGGACCGTGTCGGCCCCGAATCGGCCAGTGCAGAGCCGGGCCCTGCCTGCTACGGCCGCGGCGGGCCTGCCACCTTGACCGATGTCCAGGTGGTCCTCGGTCGGCTCTCGCCCGAGTCCATGCCTCGCCTGTTTGGCCCCTCGCGCGAGTCACCGATCGACGTTGAGGCCGCGCGTGCGGCGCTGCAATCCATCGACCCCGGGACGCCGCTCGAAACCCTGGCGGCGGGCTTTCTCGAGGTCGCCGTGCAGGCGATGGCCAATGCCATCCGCCACGTCAGCGTTCGCCAGGGGATCGATCCTGCAGGCTTTACGCTGGTCGCGTTCGGTGGCGCGGCGGGCCAGCATGCTTGCCGGGTCGCCGCCGCCGCAGGTCTCGACGCTGTGCTCATTCATCCGCTCGCCAGCGTGTTGTCGGCCTACGGCATCGGTGTCGCTGAGACGCAGTCGGTACGCCGACTCGGCATCGATCTGCCCCTCGATGAGTCAGGCTGGATCCAGGCACAAGCACGCTTCGATGAGCTCGTGACGCAGGCCTGCGCCGCGCTCGGCACCGCAGCGGATCGCGTGCAGCGCATCGTCGAGATCCGCGACGGTCATGCAGAGAGCTCGCTCGATGCTCAGGGCGACACCCTCGATGAGTTGCGTCGCAGTTTCCGCGAGGCGCATCGCAAGCGGTATGGCTACGCGCCGGCGGACGGCGGTCTGCAACTGGCTGCTCTGCGCGTCGAGGCCTTGGGCGGCACCAGCCGTCGTGATCCGTCAGTGCGCTTCGCCACGCCCCAAGGTCTCGCCCACACCGCGCGCGTGTGGTTCGACGGCTGGCAGGACGTGCCGGTGATACCGGCGGCCTCGCTCGAGCACCCCGTGCAGGGGCCCCTGCTACTAACCGAGCCGCATTCCACGTTCGTGCTCGAACCCGGCTGGGAGGTTGCGCCGGTCGAAGGCGGCGCGCTGCTCGCAAAGCGCTGTCGTGCCCCGCTCGAGGGTCCTCGTCGTGCAGTCAACGACCCGGCGCAGGTGGAAATCTTTGATGGCCTGTTCATGCATATCGCGACGCAGATGGGCGAGGTGCTGCGTCGCACCGCGCAGTCGGTGAACATCAAGGAGCGGCTGGATTTTTCCTGCGCCATCTTCGACGCCCGCGGCGGCCTCGTGGCGAATGCACCGCACATGCCCGTGCACCTCGGCTCGATGGGCGCCACGGTCGAAGCGCTGCTTGCCGAGCACGGCAGCGAACTTCGCGCCGGCGACGCCTGGCTCGTGAACTCGCCGAGCCATGGCGGCACGCACCTGCCGGATATGACCGTCGTCAGCCCGGTGCATCTCGGGAGTGACGAATCCCCCACTTTCTTCGTCGCCTCGCGCGCGCACCACGCCGACATCGGCGGCATCACGCCCGGCTCGATGCCACCGTTCAGCCGCAGCCTCGCCGAGGAAGGCGCCATCTTCGATGGTTTGCTGATTCTGCGCGAGGGCGTCTTTCTTGATGCCGAAGTCCGCGCCACCGAACTCGCCAAAGCGGCCGAGCGCGAAAGTCCGCAGCGCCTCAGCGCAGCGATGAGCGCCGTGCAAGATAACGCGGCCGTGGCCGTGGAGGCCGCCATCGCCTCGCTCGGCGATCTCGACAGTCACCTCGAAGCGACGCTCGACGGCGGCCAGCGCATCTGCGTGAGGGTCACGCTCGATGCCGGCCAACGGCGTGGTCGCATCGATTTCACCGGCAGCAGCCCCGCGGGTGAACATAACTTTCACGCCCCGCGCGCAGTCACGCTGGCTGCGGTGCTGTACGTGTTTCGCACGCTCGTCTCGCAGCCGATTCCGCTCAACGCCGGTTGCTTGCGACCGCTCGAGATCGTGATTCCGCCGGGCAGTCTGCTCGATCCACCCGCCGGCGCCGCCGTGGTCGCAGGCAACGTGGAAACCTCACAGGTCATCGTCGATGTGCTGCTCGCGGCGCTCGGTCGCCTTGCGGCCTCGCAAGGCACGATGAACAACCTCACCTTCGGCAATGCGCGGGTGCAGTACTACGAAACCATCGCGGGCGGCGCCGGTGCGGGCCCATCCTTCGATGGCTGCGCGGCCGTGCAGACGCACATGACGAACTCGCGCCTCACCGACCCCGAGATCCTCGAGGCGCGCTTTCCCGTGCGCGTGCTGCACTTTGGCATCCGCCACGGATCAGGCGGCAGCGGCCAGCATCGAGGCGGCGATGGCGCCCTCCGACGCATTCAATTCCTTGAACCGATGCAGGTGTCGATGCTGGCCAATCGGCGCAGCACGCAGCCCTTTGGCCTCGCGGGTGGCGGCGATGGGGCGGCAGGCATCACCCGCCTGTGGCGCGCCGGCGCGCCGCAAGCTGAGCAGTGGCCAGCCTGCGCCTCGTTTGCAGTCGAGGCGGGCGATGTACTCGAAGTGTTGACGCCGGGCGGCGGCGGCTACGGGCTCAGTGCGCCCGCCACAGCGGCACGTGCGGATTCTTGAACAGCGGAATCAGCGCCAGACCCGCGATGAAACCGCCGATGTGGGCACCGAAGGCGACGCCACCGCCCGCGCCCGGCAAGCCGACACTCATCAGCAATTGCAGTGCGAACCAGGCCGTCAGTACCCAGATGGCACGAAACCAGCCGACCGTGACGAAGATGAGCGGCGGCGGCAGCGCAATCAGGATCCGCGCCCGAGGGTAGAGCAGCAGGTACGCACCGAGCACGCCCGATATGGCTCCGCTCGCACCGACCATCGGTACCAAGCTGCCAGGTTCCGGCCACACCTGGACCAGCACCGCGGCACAACCACACACCAGATAGAACAGAATGAACCGGCCGTGCCCCATGGCATCTTCGATGTTGTTACCGAACACCCAAAGAAAAAGCATATTGCCGAGCAGATGACCGATCGATCCGTGCAGGAACATCGAAGAAAACACCGTGAGCCACCCCGGCACCCACGGCACAGACTGCCATTCCGCCGGGGCGCGACCGGTGAGTACTCCGGGGATGAGGCCGAGTCCCTGATACACGGCCTCCTGCAGCAGTGCGCCGGCCGACCATTGCCACGCGTACACCAACACGCAGGCGGCGATCAGCCCGTAGGTGACAAAAGGCGTGATGTGCGCGGGGTTGTCATCGCGGACCGGAATCACGGCAGGGCCTGCACCGTCGCTGACGTAGAGCCAGCGCCCGCGGCGGGCGTTTGCACGGGCTCCTCGGGTTCGCCCTGCCAGTTCGCGCCGATCGGCAAGGCGTTGCGTACGCGGGGCGCATCCGCAATCAGCGCATCGATCGACTGCGCAACGCCCGAAATCGCCACGGGGACGCCACGGGGCTGGTGACTCACGCGCGAGACGGCCTCCCAGTCCATCGACTCGCCCCGCGCCTTCAGTTCTTTCTCGATGCGGTTCGCCAGCGTTCGACTCAACAATTTTTTGCGGGCACTCGCCCAGTTGCGCGGGTCGTCCTCGAGCACGTCCCACGCTTGCAGATAGAGCTGACCCTCGTGCCAGCCAAAGACGAAGGGCTGATTCACAACGGTGACCTTAATGCCGGGCTTGACGAGCTCGAACAACAGTTCGACGTCCTCGGGGAACAGCCGGATGCAGCCGTGGCTCGAGCGCAGGCCAACGCCCGCAGGTTTGTTGGTGCCGTGAATCAGGTAGCTCGGCCAACCGAGATAGAGCGCTCGCGAGCCGAGCGGATTGTCGGGGCCGGGCGGCA